>DATNOW010000657.1:0-5734 GCA_036703515.1 Chroococcidiopsis sp. | reverse complement strand
CCCAGCTCTAGCTGGTTTACATCTATAGGAATGGCACCAGCCACATCGCCGGCGGATGTATAGAGCAGCCAAACTCGCTCCTCAGTAACAAACGGGTAAATCAGCAGCGTTCCCGGTTGGGCAACGATATCTCTAGCCGTTTCGCTAAGGTAGCGAGGATCATAGAAAAAATCATCGCTTTGGCGATTATCTCGAATGGTTTGAATAAAAGCAGTGACTTGGGTATCAAAGCGAGTGGACTGTTCCTGTCGCTGTTGGCGATATGCACTCAGCTGGGCACAGCGAGTTTGTTCACAGTCGTAGACCTGTTTGCCAAACGCAACCAGCGTGCCAAATTCGTCTAAAATCGCTGTCTCAACAGAATTGAGTGAAATACCCGTATCGGATTCTAAACCTCTAACATTGCCCGTAAACTCGCGCAGTTCTTCTAGCTTGAGCAGTTCTAGGACTTGCTGCGCTTCGATGATGCGCTGTTGTTGGAGTAAGAGATTGGCCAATTGACGATAGGTATTAGCTACCGTATCGGTATAGGACAGCTGTAACGCTGTATCCAGCGATCGCAAATCCTGTCGAATGTCTTCATAGATGGTAATAGCACGTTTTAGAAACGCGATCGCCACCTCCGGTTGCTGACGATTGCTATACACCGTAGCAATATTGCTCAGCGTTTTGGCAGCACTTTCGCGATCGCCAATCTCCTCTGCAATCGTTAATGCTTGCCCATAGACAGCTAATGCACTGGCATCTTGTCCTAACGCCCGATACGCGTCACCTAGACTATCAAAAATTTTGCCTTCAAAGCGGCGATCGCCCATTGTTTGAGCAACTTGTAAAGCCTGCTCTAGAGTAGCGATCGCCTGCTCATATCGGTTGAGATTGAGATACGCATCGGCAAGATTAGTGAGCGTGCGGCCTTGGCCACCCAAGTTACTAGCTTGAATATGCAAATCTAGGGCGTGCTGATAGGCCGTTAACGCCTGTTCGTATTGATGTTGTTTAGCATAATTCAGCCCGATGCTATTCCAGATTCTCCCCTGATTTACTAAATCGCTCGTTTCTTCAGCGATAGCTAGAGCTTGTTCATAGTATTGAGCCGCGATCGCATACTGCCCAAGCTCGTTGTAAACAATGCCAATATTCAGGAGAATATCATCTTCATTATTGCGATCGCCAATAGCACGACGCACCCCAAGAGATTGTTGATAGTAATCTAAGGCATTGGCGTAGTCACTGAGGTAGACATACGCCACGCCAAGCCTGTGGTATAGATTCGCGATCGATGTAGAGATAGCGGTTGAAGGATGATCACGCGCTAACTGCTGATAAATTGCTAAAGACTGCTGGTAAAAATCAATGGCAGTCGAGTAATTAGCTAATTCCACAAACGCCACGCCAAGGCTATATAACGTTTGGGCAGTGAATTCTTGCTCGTTTAGCTGTTGAAAAATAGTTAATGCTTCTTGATAAACCTGAATTGCTTCATTGTGTTGTCGAATTTTTTGATATGCAGTACCGAGGGCTTGAAGCGATAAACCAACCTCAAGCTGGGCTTGCTGCTGGCGATAAATCGCTAGAGCTTGCTGATAGAGTGCGATCGCATCTTCATACTGTCCTGCCGCCTGGAGCTGCACTGCTCGATCATATAAATCATTAGCAGCCGCAATTGGGGAAACAGGAATGGACTCTGCTGTGCCCGGCAAAGAGAGCGTTTGGGCCTGTACTGGAGCGATAAAAAAACTAGGGAAACTCGCTGATAGACCTATCACCCAAAGCGCCAAAGCGTAGTCCATTCCTTTAACTAACATATTTATGAACCAGGTGATGGAGTTGGTGATGGAGTTGGACGGGGATTTGGAGTTGGATCAGGACCAGGATCTGGATTATTCCCAGTAGACTCGGGGAAGGAGGTTTCGCCGGACGACTCTGATCGAACCCTTGACCGTAAAAAATAGGGTGGACGGAAACCAGAGGTCGGCGATGGAGAAATTGCGGGGCCAGGAGATGGATCAGGGCCAGGAGATGGATCAGGGCCAGGACTTGATAGTGGCAAATCCCAATTGGCTGGACGTCTGTAGTCAGCTAACGTGTAGTATGTCTCGCCCAAGCAATATAGGGTCAGTGTTTCATTTGCTTGGTCACCAATCGTTTGATAAATAGATAACGCTTGGCTATAGCTATCGATGGCTGCGGCATAATCGTCTGCTAAGTATTGGCGATCGCCCTCTTCAACAAGCTGCTGTGCCTGTTCAGATGCATTGATATCGGTAGAGTTGATTTCTTCGTCAGTCATTACTTAAGATGCCCCTTACATTTGCAATAAATTAAGCAGTTGCTTGATACGACTGAATGCCTACGATCTATTTTTTGATGGCAAGAAATATCTTTCACTCCAAAGGTATGCTCATCATTCATTAATCAGCAAGATAACGCAGCAAAAAGTAATTTTGGCGCAAATTGATTGGCGGCCATAAACCATGCCCAACCCAGATAGACAAGGGTTTGAATCGCGATCGCTCTAATTTTTAGGAAGAAGACGGGGGGATAAAGTGAACACCCCCTATAATCAGCTTGATTGAATCTTGCTCAGCCCTTGCTTTCATGGTCTAAATTTTGAAGACCTCATGACACAGCTCTCTCTCATCACGGCTATTCAGCATTATGCCAATGCCCTGGAGGTATTGCGACAGGGCGATCGCCCTCATCTGCCACCGCTCAAGCAACGTGCCCTTGAGGTCGTGTTAGCCCGTGATGCACTGCAAATTGCCCTCAACCAGACAGAGTTTGTCTCAGCCAGCACACGGCTGGGCATTGAGAAACAGGATCAGTGGCTTAAAGACAACAAAAACGAGATTACAAAATACATTGACCTCGCGCGCTGGCGGCCGTCTAATCCACCGCCGCAAAGCGCTTGGTGGTGGTATCTAGAACCCCCTGCCCGATTTAGCTGGCTGGAACAGCGGTGGGCATGGCTTGACCGATTCGACTGGCTGCTTACCTTCCTCAGCTTGGTAGCGCTCACCTTTTCCTTTACCGTCATGCTCGACACCCTCAAGCGGGTCTCTGGCGAAGGACTCGACACAACAGGTCTGCTGCCGGTCATCGTACAGGTCTTGCTCACCCTCGCAGGCGGGGCAGCCGCCCTCACCAGTAAAGGACGGCAATGGCTCGAAACTTGTATGGCACGCTGGCGCATCCCTAAACACTTTTGGGCAGAACTGAGCCTGGTGGTTGCTTTGATCGTGACGTTGACGGTGGTCGGCATTCACGAACTCTATCTACCCCATTTGGCGATCGCCCGTCAGCAACAAGGCATAGCAGCTCATGAACGCGATCAGTTTGATAGTGCTCTGACTGCCTATCGGCAAGCGATCGCCCTGCGTCCCGACTTCACCGAAGTCCATTACTATTTGGGTAGCCTCTACGAAGACCTACAACAAGAAGAACAGGCGATCGCTGAATATCAGTTGGTAGTGAACAGTGATTTTGTACTGGATCCTAATCAATTTACCGATCAAGCCTACTTAGAACGATTGCTGGTGCAGTTGAGAGCCTACAACAATCTAGGAAGACTGTACCTGCTAGAAGAGAGCGAGCGAAAAGCATGGCTACCGCTAGAACGAGGACTGAGCCTAGTAAAGGCAGATCTGGCCCAGACTAACCCAGACGTTGCTCGTGAATATTACAACTTGCTCAAAAATATGGCATGGGTGAGAGTGCAGCAGGAACGTTATTTGGAAGCTGTAACCTTAGCAAATCAAGCCATTGAACAAGATGCACAGCGGGCACCTGGCTACTGCTTAAAAGCAGCCGCCCTAGATGCCCAAAAACAGTATGATGCTGCCCTGCCGATTTGGGAGAGCTGTGTGCAATATGCCGACGGCAGCAACTCCGACGAAGACCACTGGGTGGGGATGGCGTATGCTGCATTTAATCGAACGGAGGCAACTCCATGACGTTCCGGCACTGGCAGCTATCTTTTTTGGGCGCATTAGGAATCGGGGCAATCGCCGCTCAGAGTGCGATCGCCTCTGGCCAAATCATTGAAGCGAATGGACGAGTCTTGGTGCGACGGGGCAGTAACGCCTCCTATGAGCCTGCCGCTGTGGGCACCATTTTGGAACTGGGACATTCGATTCGTCCAGATGCCGGTGTCCGCGTTCGGGTGCTGTGCTCCGACGGCACGCAGTGGACAGTCCCGGCGGGTGTACCCTCAGGCTTAGGCATCGGATGTCCCAATAGTATTATCCGATCCCGCACTTGGGGACGTGGGGACGCTGATTTTCTGGCATTTCTAAACGCCCGCTTTATTTATGCCACACAGGTGCAAAGTGTCGATAGCCTGTTGCAGTGGCACCCCTTTGCCAACGCACCAAGCTACACCTTACGCATTGACGGTTGCGATAACGAAGGGTTGTGCGATCAAGGACAAATCTGGCAACAAACGATGGATCCCTCGATGGATCTCTTATCTGCTCGCTATACCGGTGCAGCGCTCCAACGAGAGCGCACCTATCAACTGACGCTGACAACAGCAGACGAAGGGGGGCGATCGCAAACCGCTACTCTGCTGTTTCGCCTGATCAGCGAAGCTGACGTCTCCCGCATCCAAACAGAGATTGCTGAGCTCGAATCTCAGGATCTTTCCCCAGAGGCAAAAGCGATCGCCCGGGTCACTATTTACGAATCGGTGGCACACCCCAATACCCGCTCCCCTGAAGATATCGGATTAATGCTGGAGGCGATCGCCCCTCTAGAAGCGGTGGCCGACAGCGGCAGCCAAACGCCCTATCTCTACCGAATTTTGGGCGAGGCGTGCCTACAAGTCGGCTTACTAGAGCAGGCTGAAGCCCACTACCAAAAAGCGGTGAACTACGCCCAAGCGGCTGAACACGCCAGAGATCGCGCCGCCGCGCAAGTGGCGCTAGCCAGCATTGCAGCCGCAAGAGGGCACCTGAGCGAGGCGGAGGTTTGGCTACAGCGGGCTAAAGTCGGCTATCTGTTTCTGGGTGAATCACGACAGGTCGACGATATCCAAAAATGGATTGAGCAGCTTGATCCTGACTCCAGGATCTAGGAATCGGGCGTTTAGATTCACACTTACACTAAAATTACACTAAGTTAGCCCGCCTAGGGGTTCTCTTAGGGCTCTATGCCACCAGCCCGATATAGCGCAGGAAGGGTTCGGGAATGCCGAGCTGTGCCGGACTGACGGGATGATTAACAGTCATGGTGTCTTGAAGTGTCTTCCAGATGGCTTTGGTGTCAGAGATCGCCTCAGGGGTAAACCAATCAAGGGGCACCTCTGCGAGCTCTTGGGCTGGATCACCCACCAGATGCTTAAATTCAAACCCGGTGGGTGATCCAGTCTCGACGCTATTCTCCTGCTGCTCTTGCAAAAGCTGCTGTCGGCGCAGATGACGACGCTCGAGCACCTGCCAAAGCGTACGCCAGTGGTGAATATCAAGCCCATAGACCCTGAGCTTTTCGCCTTCGTGTCCCTCTACCGAACGCGACCAGCGCAACTGCTGGATTTTGATGCCCATCTGGGCCAGCAGCTGATGGACAATCTGAACATCGCTCATGGTGCTCGTAATTGTCAGATGCAACGCCACCTTAATCGCTGGGGCGATCGCCCGCGCTTGAGCGGCATAGGGAGCCAAGTCATAGCGGGTATAGTTCCAGCCCGTACGCAACTTCCGCAGCAGTTGGTCAAGCCCTAACGCTTCCCGCAGCC
>DATNOW010000656.1:0-2893 GCA_036703515.1 Chroococcidiopsis sp. | reverse complement strand
GGTGTTGCAGCAAGAGATGGCAACCATCTTTCAGCGCACCTGGCTGTATGTCGGTGATATTGCCGATTTGGCGGCACCGGATGCGGTTAAAGTAGTGGCGATCGCGGGTCGCAGCGTGCTGATCAGCCGGGCTGAAGATGGCACCCTCCAAGCCTTCCACAACGTCTGCCCCCACCGGGCCTCACCGCTGTTTTATGAAACCGGAGTGCACCACGCTAAACACTGGGTTTGCCCTTACCACGGCTGGGTGTATGACCGCAGCGGGCAACTGCGGGGGATGCCTGCGCCCAAACGGTTCCCCGACGAGTTTCGCTGCGCCGACTTTCCCCTAGTGGCGGTGCGGGTTGATGAATGGGCTGGGTTTGTCTTTGTCTGCTTTGATCCGGCTGCGCCGCCGTTGTTAGACTATCTCCACCCCATCCCGACCTACATGGCGGGCTATCGCACGGCGGATACCAAGCTGCTGGTGCGCCGCGACAACCCCGTGGCCTGCAACTGGAAAAACTTCCACGACAATACCCTCTGCGACTACCACGTGGCGATCGCCCATCGCGAGACGCTGAGCCCAGTGCAGGGCCCCGTCCGCCTCTACGAACACGAGTTTCACCCCTACGTCAATTTGCTCTACACCCCCACGACTCCCGCATGGCGGGCTGAAAATCCTGTTTTAGAGCACCTACCCGAGCGCAATCGCCTTGGCTTTTATACCTTTGGCATTTTCCCCAACCTGCACCTGTTTGCCTTCCCCAACAGCATGTTTGGCTGGGTGCAGATTACGCCCCTGACCGCCGAAACCTGTCAGGTTACTGCCGATGTCTATGGTGTGCCCGGCCTCTGCCCCTTGCCGTCAATTATGGAAGCTGATTTTGATGCCACCACCGCAGAAGATATCTGCCTGACCGAAGGCGTGCAGCGGGGCTATGCCAGCGGAGCCTACACGGCCGGGGTAGCCAACGGTCTAGAAGACCGAATTTTGCACCATCAGCGCTTGATCCGGCGCTATCTCAGCCCAGAGGGCAGCGTTTAACCCCCCTGCTATTGTCTGAGCGAGAGGCGATCGCGTCGGTGGGTCTGTCGCGTCGGTGGATCTGTCGCGTCGGTGAATCTGTCTTCAATTAAGACTAGAACCATAAAAACGGGATAGGCGATCGCCTATCCCGAGGTCATACTCTATTGACTCTGATGTTTGGATTGTGACTAGTGAATCTCGACGCCCCGATATTTCATGGTGCAAGGATAACGAGGTGTGGGTGTCTGCTTGGAATGGCGGATCCACAACATCGCGCCCCGATAGCGTCCCATCAGTCCACCTTCAGCCATCTCCACAGAACTGGTAGACGACTCGTATATGGCACCTCTGTAATGCAATTCCATGGTCTTTCCTCATTAAAAACGGGGTTGGCTGAAGCGAAAAATAGCGGTCGAACGTTAGATTGAGGAGCGATTACCCTTCAGATGCAATCAATCGAAGCGTTTTTTGAAGGCTAATCAACTTTTCTGTATTCATTGTTACCGTTTTAATAATCTTCTGTCAATTCCCCATTACCAAACGTCATATTTTGCTTTGGGCAGAGAGATATAGCGTTTGCGGTGTTGTTTGAGGCGATCGCCGTATCCCCCTCTAGGTCAGCCCTGCACCTTATTTCTTAGGAGTTTCCCCCACGAGCAATAGCCGATCCCTTCCCAATCAAGGAGCAGACGATTTACCCTGAAGAGTGGTGGATGGTGGCGGCTGTGCGCGCCCGCCAAACGCCTGGTTTGACTGTGCTGTTTGTGGCCTTAGCCAATAGGGATTGTTTTCATGGGCGACCGGATCGATCAATCAACATACGCTGACTCAGCCCTCTATCGCATCTTGGATGCCAATCTCGATCGGGCCCGCGAAGGGCTACGGATTGTGGAGGAGTGGTGTCGGTTTGGGCTCAACAACAGCGCCCTGACCGAGCAATGTAAGCAAATGCGTCAAGAGCTAGCCCAGTGGCACAGCCCCGAAATCCGGGCGGCGCGCGATACGCCCAATGATCCCGGCACTGCCCTCACCCATGACCATGAGATGGAGCGGGCCAATGTGGCTCAGGTGCTCCAGGCTAACTGCTGTCGGGTGCAAGAGGCCCTGCGCGTGCTCGAAGAGTATGGCAAAATCTGCACCCCAGAGATGGCGATCGCCTGCAAGCAGATGCGCTATCGGGTGTATACGCTGGAAAGCACGCTGCTGGGGCAACAGCGGCACCAAAAACTGGCGCGATCGCCTCTGTATCTGGTCACCTCACCCCACGACAACCTGCTGGGGGTCGTAGAAGCGGCCCTGCAAGGGGGGCTGCGCCTGGTGCAATATCGCGAAAAAGAAGCCGACGATCTCACCCGCATCCAGATTGGCATCCAGCTACGCCAGCTTTGCCACCGCTATGGGGCGCTGCTGATCATCAACGATCGCGCCGATCTGGCCCTCGCAGTCGATGCCGATGGCGTTCATCTGGGGCAGCAAGATCTGCCCATGGCCGCCGCCCGCCAAATCCTGGGCCCAACCCGGATCATTGGACGATCGACCACCAACCCCGACGAAATGAATCGGGCCATTGCCGAAGGGGCCGACTACATTGGCGTTGGCCCAGTCTATGACACCCCTACCAAACCCGGCAAAGCCGCTGCGGGGCTAGACTACGTTCGTTATGCCCTGGCCCACGCACCGATGCCGTGGTTTGCGATTGGTGGCATCAATACCGACAATGTCCATGCGGTGATGGGCAGCGGGGCAGAGCGCGTGGCGATCGTCCGGGCAATCATGGCTGCCGAGAATCCGACCCTAACCACCCAATATTTTCTGTCGCAGCTAACGCCGCCCAATCGTGTCCTAGATAACGGGGCGATCGTCGTTTAAACACTATTCTCTTAA
>DATNOW010000655.1:0-4165 GCA_036703515.1 Chroococcidiopsis sp. | reverse complement strand
ACGGTAAACGGCCTGCGCCCCCACCCGCCAGTTGAGCAAAAAATCTTGGACGGGGTTATAGAGGCTGAGGGCAACGGTAGCGCTGAGGGCGATCGCCTGCCAGCGGTTGGGTAAGAGGGTTTTGAGCTGCTGCTTCCAGCCTGTGGGCGGAATCCGAAACAGGGTGGCCTCGGGGTGCCGAAACAGGGATGGCAGCAGGTAGGCTGACGGGTAGGTGACGTTTTGCTCTAGCTTGAGCATTTGGCAGGCGGCCAGCAGCGACTCGTGGACATCTTTGTGGTCGCCTAGGGTTTGTAAAAAGCGCACCAAAAATTCTTGGGCGACGCGATTGTGGACGGGTTCGCGCATGACGGCCACTTGGCTGAGCCCTAGGTCGATCAGCGATTCGGCAATGCTCAGCCCGCTGCACGAGTTAAACAGGGCAAATTGCAGCCCGCGCTGTTTGGCGATCGCGAGCTGGAGCGCAATCTCGCTAATTTGAATTGAGCTGCCGGGGGCGATCGCCAGTTCGCCGCCGGTAATTTGGGTTTCGTTGCTGTGCCCTGCAAAGACCAAGACATCCCAGCCTTGCTCATCGGCGATCGCTTGCCCAATCTGGGTGCTGACCTGGGCTGGAGTTTGCCCGGGCTGCCAGCCGACAAACTGGACATCGGCAATCCGCATCAGCGATCGCACCGCATCTTGATCGACTTGAAAATTGAGCCCAGTGTCATCGCCCAAAATTGCCAAAATCCGCGGGCGCGATCGCCGTGAAAAGGTGTTACTAGAAGCGCCGCTGTCAGCCCGAATGTTGGCCGGCGTCCGCACAATTCGAATGATGCCGGTAGTGCCAAATTCGCTGCCGATTTCCCAGACCTCCCAGGGCAGGCGGGCCAGGGGTAGGGGAGTGCAGACCAAAAACACATCCACCCAAGGCTCGGCATCGGGATGGTCGCGGCGGGCTTGGGCAATGCGGGCGCGAATGTCAAACAGCTCAGCGCTGCGCAGCCAGCGATGAAATTCATAGAGCAATTTGGCCTCGGCTTCTACCAAGCGGGCGTGCCAGTCGATGGTAGAGGGAGCAATGCTGCCGCTCTCGGCCGCCCGCCCGCGCAGGTTGGACTCGGGGGCAGAGGGGGCGATCGCCGCCACAATCGGCATCTCGGCCGTTTCATAAAAACTCAAATAGATCCGTCGCCAGTCTTGATAAAAACTAATCAACGCGGTGGGATAGGGCAGGGTAGCCGACAGCTGCTGTCCTTTTCCCCAAGACAGCTCAAACAAACACACCGAGCCAACCTGTTGCACTTTCAGCCGTAGCGGTTCGGAGACAGGGTTCATGATACAGAATCTGGATTAAACGCAAAGGGGGGCAACGTCACAACAACGCCATTGGGTAGCGTGACGGTGACCCAAAATTGTTCATTCCAGGTGCCGATCACGCGGGCATAGAGGTAGGTGTCTTGGCTGGCGGTTGTGAGCGATCGCTCCACCAAGACTTGCATCTCATCTTGCACCCGTAATCCTGAGCCAACCGGAAGATTTACCCCTGGTTGGCCACCCAGCACCAGCAGCAGCGACCATTCTGGTGCTGCTTCCGCGCTAATCATCGGCAATGCCCACACCAAGGCATAGAGCCGCAGCCCGATCGAGCCCCAGCGGACATCGCGATAGGCACCCCGCGCCTCAGGGACAATGTCAATGCCGCTGCGTTCTAGCTCTTCGGTGACGCGCTGCAACTCTTCGACAGCCGAGCGCATGGCCGAAGCCGCCGGGACAAAGGCTGGCACCAGCACCCACGATAGCTCTGCGGCCGCCTGATCGAGGCGATCGCGGAGCCACAGTCCAGCATTAATCGCCTGCTGGGTCAGGGCTTGGAGCGGTTGAGGGGCGCTAGAGGCAGCAAGCGTGCCCGCCGCACTGGAAACTGTACTAGGAACAGCACTGGAAACAGCACTGGAGACTGCACTAGAAGCCGCACTAGAAGCTGCACTCGCCGTAATTTCGCTAATCGAGCGGGCGATCGCCTCTGGGCGGAGACAGCGCAACTCTAACATCAGCGTCGCCGGATCTGCGCTAAACCAGTTGAGCGGCAGAGCATAGGTCAAGTCGGGTTCGGCCGCTAGGGTTTGGGTCTGCTGATGGCGCAGCAATTCATCGCGACGCAAATAGCCATACACCTTGATTTGCTCCTGTTCCTCCAGCACTTCCACAAGCACATAAAAATGGGGCGTCCAGTCAGCGCTATCGATCGTGGCGCGGTGAATGCTGATGGTGTTGTCTAAAACGCTGCCCACCGCAATTAAACAGACGTTAAATTCGCCAACCTGGACATTGCAGGTAGCGTTGAGTAAACTTTGCGCCAATGGCTGCATCAGCGTGCAGCCATCGGTCGCCACAGTTAGCTCAGTGGCGCGTTCTGCAACCCACTGCTCAAAGCCAAAGGTGGCCAGCGCATTGAGATAGGTTTGCCACTGGAACTCAGGATCGGCCACCGTTTGGCTCAGCTGGATGGCCAATTGGACATGTTCTGGCAGCAGGTCTATGCCCTCTGGGGTGAGCGCTTCCCAGTCGAGTAGGTCAACATTTGCAAGGGGTGGATTGATCATGGTTAATTCTCCTGGTCTCCAGATGGCGACAGAGTCTGCGAGCAAAGAGGCTGCTGAGTGGACGCTGTTTGGAAATACTGGCTTCGGCTTCGGCTTGTTGAATAATTTGGCTAATTTGCTCGTCGAGCAGGCTTTCGAGCTGTTGGTCGAGGGTCTTGAGCCGGTGGGCGTCGACGTAGGCTTGGGCTTTGTCGAGGATGCGATCGCTCAACAGTTGCACCACCCGCTGTCGAATGTCGGCCCGCAGCTCTTTGAGCTTCATCAACCGCGTAACTTGATATTGGGCCTGTAGCCCAATCTGACTGGCAATCTGCCCCATCGACTGACCCTGACAGTGGAAGAGGTGGAGCGCAGTCAAATACGATTCGACGCTTTGGGGATTCCCTTGGGCATTCCCTTGGGCCGTACTTTGGGCATTTCCCTGGGCACTCTTGCGCTGGAGTTGGGCCGTGCGATCGCCCAACACCTTCTCGACCGCTGCATCCAGACAGACCAACACCTGTTCTCGATAAAAAGCAAGAAATTCGTTGGCTTCTGGTGCTGAATCCTCTTCTGCGATCGCCTGCACGTTGGCCGCATTGGCGTAGGTCTCAGACTGATCGAGCGATTCGGTCGGGGCCAGCCCGCCACGGACATACACCCGATATTGGCGAAGCTGGGTGGCTAAGGTTTGCAGGTGACTCAAGACATCTTCCGCATGGGGGCGAGCGGTGTTGAAACGGGGCAATAGGGCAATCATTTGTTGAAGTTGATCGGCCGATGGCGGTAAACATTGCCCCCGCGTTCCGGCCTGGCGTTGCAGCAGGCGATCGCGACGATAGACTTGGTGATAGCTCTGCAAGAGTTGACTAGCCTGCTCAATTTCAACCGCAGTCTGACCGTGAAATTCCAGCAAAATTCGGCGGGCTTGTTTGACGGTCGTGTCATTTAAGATCGCCCAATCGCTGACCAGATACACCCCTTGCTGCAATAAAAAGTGATTTAGCTCTTTGTGGTGGCGCACCCGTCGGCTGACCCAGGTGCTGAGAGCTGCCTTGTTGGGGTCAAAGCTGTGTAAAATCTCGCTAGCCAACGATTGATAGGTAGATGCTTGATAGGTAGATGCTTGATAGGTAGATGCTTGAACGTTATCTTCGTTAATCCAGCGCCCATCGTCATCTAGCACGAGGGGGAATAGGTCATGACGGCTGAATCCGTGGGCGTTGCCAAACTGAGCGTCAAGCTGAGTGCAGACCTGCTCGATATGGTTAGAGATAAAGCAGCGCAGGCAGTATTCTGCTAGGCGAGATTCTGCTAGGCGGGATTCTGCTGAGCGGGCGCTATCATCACGGCCAGAACGCCAGCAGTCGGCCAGGTGCCGCTGGATGGGGGCATCGGGCACGTCGCCCGCAAGCCCGGCAAACTGCTGCTGAAAGAACTGTTTGGCGATCGCGACTTCTTCGACACGACGGTTTCCCGTGCCATCGACTCGTACCAAGCGCCAATAGTGTGATGCCGATCCCATGCTCATTCACCCTGCACTAGCCAACCGTTAGCAATATCCTGCCATGTAAGTCTTGAAGTCGCTATTGGGTGGT
>DATNOW010000654.1:0-3413 GCA_036703515.1 Chroococcidiopsis sp. | reverse complement strand
TCAAGTGGTTGTTTAACTACTTCAGTATTGTGCAAAACGGGCTCGGTAGACGGGATAAGATGGATGTAGTCAAGCGTACATGCCGGCTTGATTGCGGCTTTTAGGGGGTTCTAGGGCGGTGCAGGCGGATTGTTGGAATGGAATGCTATAAAAAACTATGTTTGAGACTAACGATAGTGATACTAGGGATGGCGGCGAGTCCGGTGAGGCTCGTCGTGCTCCGACAACCTTGCCGCCGGTAGACACCGAACAGCGGGCCAAGATCTTTGCGGCCCTGGCCGACCCTACCCGCCTGCGGATTGTGGAACTGCTGACGGCCCATGATGAGCTTAGCGGCTCGGAAATCGCCGCCCAAACGGGCATTAGCCTAGCCTTGTTTTGTCATCATTCTCGCACCCTGTCAGAGGCGGGGTTGATCTCGATCCGCAGGGAGGGGCAAACCAAATACAACACGCTCAATCGCGAACTGTTGCGCAGTTGTTTTGATAGCTTTAACGGACTTGCAAACTGCCATGAAACACGCCAATGAAGAAACGCTCAACACCCTTGCTGATCTGTTAGCCGAAATTCGTTTAGTGGGCGGGTTGACCGAAAAGAAGCGGGGCATCTTTTATCGCAAATCCCAGGCTTTTTTGCACTTCCATGACGATCCGACGGGGCTGTTTGCCGATTTGCGCGATGGCAAAGACTGGCAGCGGTTTCCAGTTAATACTCCAGAGGAGCGATCGCTCCTGATTGCCAGTCTGATTGCGCGGCTGCAAAACCCGTAAGGGCGCGTCGTCAAATTAGTACTGAATTACTATAATTCAAGAGGTATTTACCCCCAGCCCCTGATGGATCAGCCTGCTACTCAGCCCCCACTCGTTCCTGCCCCAAGCCCGGTAGCTTCAAAGCCAGAGGGCAACTCTGGAAAAGGCGATCGCTCCCCGATGCGCTCCATCAGTCGGCGGCTGTCGGTGCCGGAGCTCACCCAGCAGATTTTAGACATGGGGCAAACCGGGGTATACCGCGAGTCGGTATTTGAGGCCCTGCGGCCGCTGGCCACCAAAAAGCAAATCACCCAGGCGATCGCCCATGCCAAGCGGTTTGGGCTGCATTCTGTGGCGACCCTGCGAGATGCAGAACTGGGCACCTATTACCAAGTCGATCGGGTCAAATATCAAGCCTCGCAGCACCTGATCCATTCCCCGTCGCACTTTGGCCAAGATGCCGACCTCAGCCAGCGCGTGGTGGAATCAACCGAAACCGTGCGGCGGATGCTGGCCGTGGTCAAGGTATTGGCGATCGCCCTCACCGTTGTCGGGATGGTTTGCCTCGGGGCTGGGCAGGCGCAGCTTAGCTATGGGCTCCTCAGCGGGGCATTGAGTGCAGCGCTGGTGTGGTTATTGCAGCGATCGCTGGTAGCTTAGGATCATAGATGGAATAACCTGAAATGCTTGGGCGAGGGCGCACATCGGTGCGCCCCTACAGAGAACTGGACGGAGAACTGGACAGCTAGGAATGATTGAATTCGCGATCCTTATTGCCTGCCATCAGGACGCTAGCGACACCAGGCTAGGGCGGCTTTCGGTCGCGCCCAGCAGCATGTAGGTGAGCATTTCACCTTTGCCTTTGATGGTGACCAAACCCCGCGTCTCAAAGCGATAGCGATATTTGAGCCGATCGTAGACCGTTTGGGTAACTTGAATGCCGCCGGGCAACCCGTGAGATTCCATCCGGCTGGCAATATTAACCGTGTCGCCCCAGAGGTCATAAATAAACTTTTTCACCCCAATCACCCCGGCCACCACCGGCCCCGTGTGGATGCCCATGCGCATACTAAACGACTGGTTGTGGTCGCGGTTAAATTGGGCGATCGCCTGCTGCATATCCAATGCCATGTTGGCGATCGCCTCGACGTGATCGGGACGTTCGAGCGGCAAGCCGCCGACCACCATATAGGCATCCCCAATCGTCTTGATTTTTTCTAGCCCGTGCCGTTCGGCCAGGCGGTCGAAGGCCGAAAAAATGTGGTTGAGCAGCGTCACCATGTCGTGGGGGGGAATGCCCGCCGACAGCTGCGTGAACCCCACAATGTCAGCAAACAAGACCGTCACTTCGGCAAAATTTTCGGCAATGGTGCCCTGGTTTTGCTTAAGCTGACGGGCCACCGTTTCGGGCAAAATGTTGAGCAAAAGCTGTTCTGACTTACGCTGCTCTGCCTCTAGCGATCGCCGCGCATAAAACTCTGACCGCTGCAACCGTTCATAGAGAAACACAGCCCCATTGCAAATGCAGCAAAACCAAAACAGGTAAAGCCACAGCGAAGCGTTCCAATAGCCCTGATCGAGATCCCGCAGCCCTAGCCAATATTTGGCCACAAAATAATAGAGCAACACCCCCACCTGCGACAGCATGTGCATTTGCCAGCGCACCGGCATCAGCGTCGCCTGCGCCAAAAACACCAGCGTCCACGAAAACAGCCCCGTAAAAACTTCCCCCCGCGCCGTAGCCCAGATTTGCTCAATCAGGGTAATCGACCATGAGCAGCCCAAAAAAATCCATTCGGGATGGCGGCGACCGAGGGGCGATCGCAATACCAGCAAACTGCCCACCAAACCGGCCTCAATCGTGGCCGCCATGACAAACCACGAACCCTCCACCGCGTCGATCTGCAACGCCCCCAAGACAAATCGCAGAAGGATAAAGGTGACGTAAGCCAAAATGCCAATTTGCAAACTCAGCCGCAGCCGCTGGTGCAAAAACTGCCGCCGCCAGACCTGATAGGAGGCAGCGTAGGGTGATTGGTCGTTGCGTTGCCGCTGCCACCAGTGCTTCAAGCGCGTCGCTACAGTGGATTGTTTCACGCGTGCCCTCGGCGATTCTGACTTGCCTTCCTGAGTCTACCCGCTAAGCCGATGGAACTGAAAGGCACCGCTGACATTTCAGTAGGGATTCGCTACGGAATTGCTAAACAAGGCCGTCTGAACAAGGGCGATCGCCCTAATCTGATCACCCTAATCCAGTCGACTAGAGCGATCGCCTTTTGCCAAGATCGCCAAGGCTTTGTCGATGTCGCGCACTTTGATGCCACGCAGGGCAATGAGGAGCGATCGCAATAGGGCAACCTCATCATCAGAAAGCGTAATCATGGTCAAACTCCAATTTTAGGATTAAGTAATTTTATCCGCATAGCCGCATGTACGCAATAGGGGGTGAGAAAATTTGGCTTGTCCTTTTGCGGCTTGATAACGCGAGTGAATCCTAAGAAAAGACCTGAACTGAGAATCTATCTAGACTCTGACCTCGATAAACTGGTGAAAACGATCGCCACGATTCGCGAAGAGTCTATCAGTGCAGTTGTGGCGGAAGCCCTAGAGCTATGGCTGCAACAAAAGCGACAGCGAGAAATTATCGAGAAACATCGATTAGAT
>DATNOW010000653.1:0-2555 GCA_036703515.1 Chroococcidiopsis sp. | reverse complement strand
AAGCACGGGGCTGTAAGGTGCTGCTGGGGCCAAGTGGCCCCAAAGACAATCCCTATCCGGTGTTTTTGGCGTCGGTGTCTCAGCCGATTGACATGGCGCTGGTGCTGGGGGGCGACGGCACGGCCCTGATGGCCGCGCGGCACCTGGCCCCTGAAGATATTCCGATTTTGGCGGTGAATATTGGCGGGCATTTGGGGTTTTTGACCGAGCCAATCGAAGAACTGCGCGATTCGGAACAGGTGTGGGAGCGGCTGTTGCACGATCGCTTTGCGGTGCAGCAGCGGATGATGCTGCAAGCCACGACCTTTGAGGGCAATCGCACCAATCTTGAACCGATGAGCGATCGCTACCTGGCGCTGAACGAAATGTGCGTCAGGCCGGCCTCTGCCGATCGGATGATTACCTCGATTTTAGAAATGGAAATCGATGGCGAAGTCGTCGATCAATACCAGGGTGACGGGCTGATTGTGGCGACCCCGACGGGTTCGACCTGCTATACTGTCGCGGCCAATGGGCCGATTTTGCATCCTGGCATGGAGGCGATCGCCGTTACCCCAATTTGCCCGCTGAGTTTATCAAGCCGCCCGATTGTGCTGCCGCCGGGTTCGGTGGTCAGCATTTGGCCCCTGGCCGATCGCGACCTAACAACCAAGCTGTGGATGGATGGTGTGCTGGCGACTTCGATTTGGCCAGGGCAACGCGTGGACATTCGCATGGCCGACTGCCAATCCAAATTTATCGTCCTGCGCGAAAACTATTCCTATTACCAAACCCTACGCGAAAAGCTGCAATGGGCGGGAGCCAACATTCAATACAGCAATAATCACCGCAACTAAGGCTTGCAAATTAAATAACGCTTATCGGTCAAGTTCTGTGTAGGGGCGCACTGCTGTGCGCCCTTACCATAGAAAAAGCACCCCATTCGGGGTGCCTTCCAAACCAACCAACTAAATTGGAGACACTAGCTCATCGTTGAGAGCATTCGTGCGTCCCTCGCAGCTTTAGCTCATCGTGGCGTGGCTGCGGTCATAGGTTGCACCAAAGCTCGGATGAACCTTGCCTTGAATGTGATTCCAGTAGTGTGCGGCATCGCCTGCCGTCAGACCCACTTCCACATCCAAACGACCCAACATCGACTGTTGACGGCGTTTGATAAAGCGGTGGTGGTTCATCAACAGGTTGCGGGCTCTATCTTCGAGAGAGAGCGGCGCAGACTGAGCGGTTACGGCTGCGGTTGCGGCAACAGGAGCAGCTACGGGAGCAACAACAGGAGCGGCTACGGGAGCAACACCCGCTTGCGGGTTTGTTGTATAAGCAACACCCCGGTACATCAGATCGAGCGTGGGTTGCTGCACTAGCACTTTAACTGGACGGCGGAACCGGATATCTAAACCACGGTATTTGCCTACTTCAGCCGTTTCGGTAAATTCAACATGCGGGGGGTTGTAGTCGTAGCTAACGCCGCGGTAATTGAGTTTCATAATGTCGCCTCGCTTGAGAAATGTAGTGAGTTGGGAGGCGCGTTCCTTCGGGATTACTCCCTACTTCCGTCCTTCCTGGGAGAAACTCAACTCTCTTGAAGGATGAACGAATTCTTTTTCTGTATTCATTGTTACCGTTTTGCATGGCTTTGTCAACATCTCAACGGCAAGATTTCGTTTTTTTGCCCAAGATTTGGATGCAGATTTTGCGATCGCCCCTCCCATGCACTATCCCACGCACTCTTCAGCGATCGCCCCCCTCCTCTGCCCCTCTCCAAATGTCAGCTAACCCTGATCCTTCCTCTCTCACCCACCCTCTCACCCTCCCAATTTCTCTCCCACTCTCCCAACTTCTCTCCCTCCGGTTGGTGAGCTTGTCGAACCACTCTTCTACCGAATCATCTCCGTCAGCGCATTTTGCAAATCTTGCGTCAGGCCAGCAACCGCTTGGCGACGGTTAGCTTGGTAGTTATCCCAGCGATCGCTGACCGAAATGGGCTTGCCGATTGTAATCTGGGCCTTCTGCTCACCCACCAGCGGTCGGGGAAAGGTCGGTTTGCCCTGAATCCGATTGATCGTTTCCCACAGCAGCATGAGGGTTTCGGCAAAGCGCTCGGCGGTGGGTTTTTCGATCACATAGCGCCCGGTGACGCTGACAAACGACTCCGCTAGGCGCATATGCCAGAGGCGCAGATCGGCTTCCTCGGCAATGCGATCGGCAAGCCCCCGCTCCACGGGCGACAGCGCCTCAATTTGCTTCAGGTCATCGCGATAGATTCGCTCCCAGCCCGCCTGTTCGATGCGGCGACAGCGATCGGTGACCGTGCCCTTATCCGGCAGGTCAAAGAAATGTTCGGCCACGGCCAGGGCCATGCCGAGCAGAGCTTGAAGGCGCTCGGCTAGCTGCTGGTTGGCATCAAGCGGGGGGGCGTCTGGGGCCGTGCTTGGAGACGCGCTCACGGGTGCAGCGCCCACGGGTGCAGCGCTCAGGGCGGCGGGCAGCATCTGTTTATAAAACTTGCGGTAATAGTCTTCCATTTGGGTGAGCAGGTGTTCTCCGAGGCGATAGAGCCG
>DATNOW010000652.1:0-10027 GCA_036703515.1 Chroococcidiopsis sp. | reverse complement strand
GAAATGTAAACCACGATCTAGAAAATCCGAGCGATTCAGCGCAAAATAGTCATTAAAGATGAGAAGTATTCACAATCTTTAACGGGAGGTTCTTAGGATGGATTGGCGTCTGTTAATTGTCGTTTTGCCCCTTGCACTTGCACTGGGTTGGGTATTCAAGAATATTGGCCAGGCTGCGTTGCAGCAGGGCAAAGAGTTTATCGAAAAATAGGCTAGCTGCTGTTGGGTTGGAATCCTGATTGGAATCCTAAGTGGAATCCAGAAATTAAAACCGGCGATCGCTCTTCCTGGGAGGGGCGATCGCCGGTTTTTTAAGGGAGAGGCGATCGCCGCTAAGACCCACCCGCTCCAGTGTCACGCAGGTTAAACAAAAACGGCACACCGGGCGACTTATCGCCAATCACCAAGACATTGGGCATCTGCGCCCCGCCGTCTCGCCAGGCCTCGATCGCCTCTTTTTGCAACACCAACTGACCGCCCGCCGCCTTTAGCGTTTCCGCTAGCAGTCGTTGGGCCTCGGCTTTACCCTGGGCCCGGTTAATCTCGGCTTGGGCTTCCTGCTGCGCCTCTTGGGCAATGTAGACCGCTCGCTGAGCCCGCTGTTCAGCAATTTGCTTGTCTTCCACCGCCTTCGAAAATTCGCGCGAAAACTTCAGATCGACCACGCTGGTATCAATCACCACCACGCCATATTTTTCGAGGCGCTGGCTGAGGGCATCATCAAAATCTTGCTTGAGATCAGCCCGTCGGGTGATCGACTCCTCCGCGGTACGTCGGGCTGCCGCAATCTTAAATGATTCTTGGGTCTGGGGTGCAATCACCTTCGAGACCAGGTTTTGCAACGTCCCCTGCTTGCGGCGAATATCGACGATCTGCATGGGGTCTAAGCGAAAGTTGATCGCAAAGCTGGCCGAAAGCTCCTGCAAATCTTTCGTCGAGCTTTGGGCTGGCACCTCAAACTTCTGCACCGTAACGTCGTAGACATCCACCTTAGAAACCAGCGGCGGCTTGAAGTGAATGCCCTCCAGCAGCACGCCATCGACAGCCTTGCCCAATACGCTCAGCACACCGGCTTCACCCGGATTGATGATAATAAACGCATTCAAGCCCAGAAACAGGAGCGCTGCCAGAATGCTGCCCCACACCAGCGACGATACATTTTGAGTGGATGCCGTTTTCAAGTTACCTTCTCCTGGTTTTTCGAGCGCCTAGAGCGATGACGGTGCACCGCATCGCAGTCAGAGCCGCATTCTAACCCTAATTCTTGGCTGATTCTAAAAATTTGTCCCAAAAATCTGGTTCAAAAATCTGACCTAAAAATCAGGCTCATCCATCAGGGTTTCAATCAGCACATCCATTTGGTGCTTTTGGTTGTTGAGAAAATGCTCGCACTGCTGCAAGTGTTTGACGGCGTGGGTAAACTGGTCAAACACTTCAGCCAAATCCAGATCACCCATTTCAATTCGAGTGATGATGGCTTCGACTTCAGCTACTGAGGTTTCATAGTTCCAGGGGCGTCCAGGACTAGACGGAGCCGTAGGGCTGACCGAGTCGCGATCGCTGGGATCACGCTCCTCATCAGGATCGCTGGGATCGGGCGATCGCGTGGGATCAAAGGAGTCGTTCATAACACCGCTAATGACGCAGTGGTCATGGTGATGGTGGTCATGATGATGGTGGTCATGGTGATGGGGTATCCGAGGATGAAAGGTCTGTCACAGTAACGTTGAGTTCGCCATCCGCGAGACGAATGTGGAGTGATTGACCCAAGCTGAGGTCGTTGATAGAGCGGGCGATCGCCCCATTTTCTTGGCGCACTACAGCATAACCCCGCTTTAGCACTTCGGTGGGGTCGAGGGTGCTGAGCTTTTGCTGCAAAAACTGACAGTGTACCGTGGCCCGCTGAAAACGTTGCGATGCACTTTTGATTAAGCGCTGTTTCATCCACGCAATGGTCTGCTGCTCGCGCTGGATGTGGCGATCGAGCCGCAGTCGATGGAGCCGCTCGTGCAGACGGTGGAGCTGCGCCTGAGTGTTGTCGAGGTGATCGGTGACCGCTTGATTGAGGGAGACAATGCGAGCCTGGTGCTCATCGTAGAGATCCGATAGGCGCGGCACGGCTTGTTCGGCTGCGGCCGTCGGCGTGTGGGCGCAGATATCGGCGGCCAAATCGGCCAAGGATTCATCGCGCTGATGCCCAATTCCAGCGACCACGGGGATCGAACAGGCCGCTACGGCACGCACTACCCGCTCGTCATTGAAGCAGGCCATATCTTCGACTGCGCCGCCCCCCCGCGATAAAATTAACACCTCGGCGCGGCCATCACGCTCGACCCGGCGAATCGCGTTAACAATCGATGGGGGCGCTTGCTCACCCTGCACCAGGGCGGGGGAAAACAACACGCGCAACCCCGGATGGCGTCGCTTCAGAGTGCGCTGGATGTCGCCCCAAGCGGCCGCTTGCGGAGAGGTCACCACCGCAATGGTTTTGGGATAGTGAGGCAACGGGCGTTTGCGGCTGGGATCAAACAGCCCCTCGGCTTCGAGGGTTTTGCGCAGTTGACGATAGCGCAAGGCCCGCAACCCTTCACCGCCTGGCAAGGCCTGCCAGACAATCAGCTGATAGCCCCCGCGCTGGGGATGGACATGGATGCGTCCCAGCAGAATCAGCTGATCCCCGGGTGCAGGCACAGCCGCTAGACGAGCAATTTGGTTATTCCAGACGACGCAGTTGATGGCGGCCTGCGCATCGGGATCTTGCAGGGTAAAAAATAACCCACTGCGATAGCGGCTAGCGCTAGACACTTCGCCTGTGACCCACACTTGGCGCAACTGCTCGTCGTCTTCTAGCAAGGCCTGGATGTAGTCCGTCAGTCCAGAGACCGACATGGCAACATCGGGCATCAACAAACTAGGGAGATTAGCCGTCATGGGTTGATTTGATAAGGTTTTTAGGTCGGTTTTTGAGAATTGCGGATGCTATAAAACTTAAGGACAAGAAAACTTCAAGGCAAGAACTACAGGTTAACTGTCGCACTCAGACCGTAAAACCTGTTATAGTACATGTGTATTTAGATTGAGTATAAGAAACTTGCGCTAGATTAAGCTAACTGTTTATAGAGTAGCTAGACTTATCTCGATCAGACAGTACGCTTAATTGCACTTAGTTGCTAATCCAGTGGAAATAGCATGATAAGTGGCTGGCTGGAGGGCGCGATCGCCTCGAATCTGATTTATCTAGGGGCATCAACGGGCTGCTCATCGGTGAACCAATCCCGCTTGGATCAGGGGTTTTCGGGGATTGTCAGGGATAGTGCTCTCAGGATGCAGCGATCGCCTGCCTGACAGGGGTGATAAAACCAAAGAAATCATTAAATTTTTGTCGTGTTGAAGGGGCTTATCTGAGGCGTGCATGGCTAAAACTGCAAACGAAACTTCTGAAAAGGAAAAAGCGCTTAATCTGGTTTTGACCCAGATTGATCGAACCTTTGGTAAGGGCACCATCATGCGGTTGGGTGACGCCACCCGCATGAAAATTGAAACCGTGCCCACGGGAGCGCTGACGCTCGATTTAGCCCTAGGCGGTGGGTTACCCAAAGGGCGGGTGATCGAAATTTATGGCCCAGAAAGCTCAGGGAAAACGACGCTAGCTCTGCATGCGATCGCGGAAGTGCAAAAATCAGGCGGGGTCGCGGCCTTTGTTGACGCAGAACATGCTCTCGATCCGAGCTATTCGGCCGCGCTAGGGGTAGACATCGCCAACCTGCTGGTGTCCCAACCCGATACCGGTGAAGCCGCTCTCGAAATTGTCGATCAGCTCGTGCGGTCTAACGCCATCGATATCGTCGTGATTGACTCCGTGGCAGCCCTGGTGCCTCGAGCCGAAATTGAAGGCGAAATGGGCGATGCCCACGTGGGTCTCCAGGCCCGCCTAATGAGCCAAGCGCTGCGCAAGATCACCGGCAGCATTGGCAAAACCGGATGCAGCGTTGTGTTTTTAAACCAGCTCCGCCAAAAAATCGGCGTTTCCTACGGCAACCCCGAAACCACAACCGGCGGTAACGCGCTCAAGTTCTATGCTTCGGTGCGGCTTGATATTCGCCGTATTCAAACCTTGAAAAAAGGCACCGAAGAGTACGGCATTCGCGCCAAGGTCAAAGTGGCCAAAAACAAAGTTGCGCCACCGTTCCGCATCGCTGAGTTCGATGTCATCTTTGGTAAGGGCATCTCTACCTACGGCTGTCTGATGGATTTGGCCGAAGAAACTGGCATTGTGGTTCGCAAAGGCGCTTGGTATAGCTACAACGGCGAGAACATTAGCCAAGGCCGCGACAACGCCATCAAGTACATGGAAGAAAAGCCCGAATTCGCCAAAGAAATTGAGATGTTGGTGCGCCAAAAGCTAGAGATGGGTGCTGTAGTCTCGGCTAACTCAGTGGCTCCGATCAGCAGCGAAGACGAAGAAGACGAGGAAGTGTTTGAAGAAGACGATTCGTAAGGATAAGGCGATCGCCCTTCTGACCGGGGTTGAGTTAAACCCTGACCCATCCCTGCCAGTCCTTGACGCCTAAGCTGCCAAAAGCCCCCCAGCCTGTTTCAGGCTGGGGGGCTTTTGGCGTCGCGCACCCCCATTCAGACCGGCGGCTGGACTCGCTTTTGGATCAGGCTGAGGCTGATTTCGGCCAATAGCGCTAGCCCCGCTACCGGCAGCGCCCCCACCAGCAAAATGGCATTGTCGTAGAGCGAAAAGCCACGCACGATAAAGGTGCCAAATCCCCCTGCCCCAATAAAAGCGGCCAGGGTAGCGCTCGCGATCACCTCCACTGTGGCCGTTTTTATACCGGCAATCACCACAGGCAACGCCAGCGGAATTTCAATCTGGCGCAAGACTTGCCCCGCACTCATGCCCATGCCGTAGGCCGCCTCCCGCACCAGGGGATCAATGCTGCGGAAGGCGACGTCGGTGTTGATCAAAATGGGGGGCATGACCAAAAGCGTCAGCGCCACGGCTGCCGATTCAAAGCTCAGCCCGAGGTAGGGGATCGCCAAAAACAGCACGGCTAGGCTGGGGATCACCCGCAGCGCGTTGAAGCTGTTGATCAGCACGGCAGAGACAAGACGCGATCGCGCACTCCACAGGCCCAGCGGTAGCCCCAGCAGCAGCCCAATGCCCAGCGGCACCACAACCAACTGCACATGCTCAAGCAGCGCCTGTCCCAATTCCCCCAGATGCCCTAGGGCGTAGTCAACGACCTGTTCCAAAATACTCACGGATGCTTCGCCTGCTGTGGACTCTATAGGCAGCCTCTATGGGCGGCCTCTATAGGCAGCCTCTAATGCATAGACTACGTTAATTTTTGAGATATGGGTGGAGCCTGGGGCTGCAAAACTGACTAAATTGAGATGAGGGCGCGCAGCATCGTATCTCTATACTCGTCCAAGCCATCTTGTATTAAGAAATGCATCAACTTGGTCGAGCGGTACGGATCACCGGGCAGTCTGAAAATACGGGTGCGAAATCAAGAGTGTTCCCAAAAAGCAACAGGGACCTCGGTTCTCAGGGCAACCCACAGGCATAACATTCGCTCCCACTCAGAGCAACAGGAGTTTGCGTTACCAATCTCGCATTACACGTCATTCAGATTTAGGAACTGTCATGCACGCACTCAATCACACCCTTGATCAAAAAGTGTTGGACGCGGATGGACGCTATCTCAACACCCAAGAGCTGAATGCTCTAGAGCAATACGCGCAATCCTACGTGAATCGGATGGAAGCCTACCAGCAGTTGCGCGATCGCAGTCGGGATCTGGTTACCCAAGCCCTCACCAAACTGGGTCAGGCCCATATAGAGCTGATGCAAAAGCATAAGGCTCGCTGCGAATATGACATGAGCGAAACCCTCCGCTATGTTGCGCTTTCAATTTTGCGTGATGACGAAGTCTTCTTCAAAGAGCAGATGATGTCGTGGCTAGACACCATTTTGTTGGCTCACAAACGCCACGACCAGTGCGCTACCGCCTATCGCTATCTGTTAGATGCGATCAACGCCGATTTGCCTTCTACCACCAGCGCCCTCGCCCGCCCCTACTTTGATGGCATTATCTTGACCCTGCAATCTCACGCGTAGCAGCGTTGAGTGTTGGTTAAAGCAACGCTCTCGACATCGCATGACGATTACTTGGCATGACCTGACATTAACGGGTACCCCTCATCAGCGTGGGTTTGCGATAACTTGCCTGCATCGCTGATAGCCCCGGTTTGCCATTAGTAATCACAAGTAATCACAAGTAATCACATAGCCGCCATTTGTCGGCATCTGCGCCCAACGCGCACCCTCACCCAAGCTTTCCTAACCGCTTCAAGACCTTCCCCCACAGCTCAAGCCAGGATTGCGGATTGTTCACCCAACCCCCGATCGCTGGAGTGTGCAGTTTTACCTTGCGTTTCAGCCCTGAATTGGGAGGGTGAACATCCGTCGTCTGCAATGATTTGAGCCTTATTTGAGCATTATTTTAGCCCTATTTTTCAGCTCTATTTTTGAGCCTCGCAATCTGACTCACAGCATCTGACTCACAGCAACCGAATTTTGGAGGAAGGATCACCATGACTAGTGTTAACCCTATTACCGTTAACCGCCGATCTTCATTGGAAGAACGTCAGTTTGCACTTTTCCAAATCTACCAGCAGGTGCTTGAGCGGCAGCCCTATAGCTATGAGCACAAACTCTTAGCCAAGCCCGAAAAAGACTTTCTCTCTGACAAAATTGGTGTCCGACGGTTTTTGAAAGAGCTAGGTCGGTCGAAGGTTTATCTCGATTCGTTTTACTATTCCAGCTCTAATCTCAAGTTTATTGAGCTGAGTTTCAAGCATTTCATGGGTCGTGCGCCGATCGATCAAGAAGAAGTGCAGCACTACTGCAACGTTTTGATGAAAGGGGGCGTGGATAAGTTGATTACTGAACTGCTCGACTCTGAAGAATACCGCAAGGTTTTTGGTTGTTTCACGGTGCCCTATGTGCGCCCGGTCAATTACTACTCGTCGCCCAAGGCCTACATAGAATCCAAAATCCTCAACCATGAGCATGTGGGGCAGCGCGGGCGGATTGTGCCCACGATGTATTGGCACCAACTGGGGCTAGACTGCTCCTCTGGCGTGTGCCGTCATCCTGAGGCCAATGAGGTGCTGCAACCCATGACCCCCACCAGCGAACTGGTGCAGGAAGAGCTAATCGAGCTTTTGAAGGCGCTCGACTCCCCGAAGGCAAAGGAAGTGGTGGCTGCTTTGACCCCTCAGCAAAAAGCTGCTCTGCGCAAAGTGATGCACCGCTAGAGCGCGCGCCTTAGATAATTTCCATCCGTCCGATTTTTCCGATTTTCCCGTAGGGGCGCACAGCGGTGCGCCCTTGCTTTGTATGCGCTTGTGTTGTGTGCGCTTGTGTTGTGCACCTTTATCTTCAGCCTTCTCAGCGCTGAGGCAAGGCCCGGTTTTGTGGTGCGATCGCCCCTCCTGTTATCTCTAAGCCGATATCTTTAAGCCGGTAATCCTAAGCCGAAACGACGCGTTTCTGGGCGACTGGCGTTCGCCGATAATTTTCTCTGCTCAATTGTTTTCCTGTGGTCTGGCAATCCATTTGGGGGCCCGACCCGTACCTACCTTGACGCGCATGAAGACTGTCTATACCTCTGGATGGTTGACAGTCCTGGTCGGCAAAAGATACGTTATCGCAATGAATCGGAATAAAACTTAACAAATAGCACCGATCTAAATTTTGGATAGAGTAGGAGTCAACGACATGGAATTTCATCAACTCAAATCTAAGGTTTTTTCAGTGCTTTTGGTGGTCGCCTCGGCCGGGGGAACATTGGCTCTTTTTGGCAGCGTGCCGCTGATTGCTCGTCTTTCTGTTACGGTTGCCCAGGTTCCTGTTGAACAGTTGAATGCAGCACCACCAGCGGCACCGTCTACCCCATCTGCGGGGACGTCTGCTCGTTAGGGGCGATCGCCTCTCTTGCCTAAGCTGAGCGCTATTTGATCGCCCTAATTTTGACTGCTCAAATCGGTTGGTTGCGGCGGGGTTCGCCCAAGCGGCGGCTGTCAGTGCGATCGCCTGGTGCGAGTTCTGGCAACGGAGTATCTCCCCACTGCTCGGTCAGGCGGTCAATCAGCAAATCTTGTTGACGATGCAGCAGTTTCAGATCGGCTGTGCCCACATTAATCACGGCAAACCAAACCAGGCCGCGATCGCGGGTCGGAAACACGCCCGCCAAGGAGCTAACGTCATTGAGCGTGCCGGTTTTGACGGCAGCACCGGGAGGCAGCGATCGCCCGCCCAAGGTGCCGCGATCGCGCCCAATCACTGGGAAAACGTCGGCCACATTCAGCCCGCTGGCGTTGACTCGCCCCTGGATGGCTCTGAGCATGGCCACAACGGCCCTAGGCGAGATTTTATTGGCGTTGCCGAGGCCTGAGCCATTAATGAGCTGAATTTCATCGCTAGGGACGTTAGCTAAGGCGGCGGCTTTTTGGGCTACGACCTGTGCTCCGCCAACGTTATCGGCCATCATGTCGGCCATGACGTTGTTGCTGTAAGTATTCATGGCGTGCAGCACATCCACCAGCGCTAGCGATTGGTGACGCAGGATGGGTTTTGCGCCCAGCGCGCTGATTGCAGCGTCTGACTGCACCTGCACGCTACCGTCGATCACAAGCTGCGGGCGGGGGGTGCCAGCGGGCAGGGTTTGATATTGGGTGGCGGCTTCGCTATTCCACAGGTCGGCATTCATGCCCTGTTTGAGCAGTGCGCCCGCGATCGCCGGATCGGTCTGAAAGTTCATGGCAAAGCGATCGCTGACCACTAAATTTCCAGCTACTCGGGTAATGCCCAAGTTGGCCAGCGTATTGGCGAGGGCGATCGCCTCCTCCCAAACAAAAAACGGATCGCCTCCAGCCTGCACGACTAAGTCGCCCTGGAGCACCCCATTGGCGATCGTGCCCGTCATGCTTAGCCCTGTTTCAAATCGGTGATCGGCTGGCCAAGTGGCTAGTGCAGCCAGCGTCGTCGGAATTTTGGTCAACGAAGCCGCCGAGAGGGGCACGGTGCCCTGGTGCTCAGCCACAATCTGGTTGCCCGCCTGGAGCCACACGCCCTGCACGGACGCATCCATGCCAGCGGCACCCACTGCGGCAACATGCTCGGCCACGCTTGATTCGGCCAGCGGATCGGGGGCGCGTTCTGGAGTCAGCAAACTGGCTAACACAATCTGCGCGGCACCCTCCATCCAGTGCTCCAAATCGGCCGCCTTGAGCCGAGTGACCGACTCTTGGTTGATCAATAGCGACAGAATTGAACTGAAGAACTCCACGCCAAAGTTTCCGCTAAAGTGTTCAAATAGAAGGCTGATGGACTGATAAATCTTTTCCGTAGGTTGGGTTGAACAGCGTGAAACCCAACACTGGCAAGGGTTATGTTGGGTTACGCTATCGCTAACCCAACCTACGTGCAAATCGGTGTTTCAAGGGTTTTGTCAGTCAATCAGAATAGAAGGTGTTCAAATAGAAATGGTAGTCGGAATTATCCGATTTGGGTAAAGGGCAAGCCTCGTAGAGGAGCGCTCTGTCGACTCTGGGTATTGCCGACGTACTGCCGACGTATGGCCGACGTGTTGCCGAACCTGGATACCATTCTGTCATTTTGTTTTGTTATTCTTCTGCAGATATGGCCAAGCCGGATCAGAATCAGGTGTTGCGGCAATTGCCGATTGTGGTGGGCATGATCGCGGGCACGATGCTGATGACCAATCGGCTGTTGACCCCTGCGTTGACCGACTCCCAGGCGCGATCGGATGCGCTGGGCGTTATTCTCAGTGCGGTGCTGATCCTTACCGGGCTGCTGTGGCAGCGGGTGCAGCCCAAATTGCCCGATGCGGTGACGCTGATTGGCGAAGAAGGATTTGAGCTGGCGGACGATCTGCCCGATGCGGTGAAAACCGAGTTGGCCTGGGCTTCGCATTTGCTGTTGACGAAT
>DATNOW010000651.1:0-3031 GCA_036703515.1 Chroococcidiopsis sp. | reverse complement strand
TAACGGTTTCCATCGGTGGCGCTGTTATAAAACGTGCTGTTGTAAGAGATGCCGCAGCATCGATCATTCCGGTTGCCAGATGATAACGCGAATGGGAGTGGGGTTAAAACCATTGGCCGGGTTATAGATTTGGGGGCAGTTGGAAATTACCGCCAGCACATCCATCTCGGCCCGCAAATCGACATAGTCGCCCGGTTTAGAAACGCCATCAACCACAGCCATGCTGCCGTCGGGCAACACGGGCGCGTGCATAAAGAAGTTGACGTTAGAGACAATGTCTTTGCGGCCTAGCTCAAACTGCCCCAAAATCTTGAGAAAGTTGTCGCGGCAGTTGGGAGTATTGTGTTTGCCGTAGCGGACAACGTTCGTTTCGGCACTACAGCAGCCCGCGATCGTATCGTGGTAGCCGCAGGTATCTTCCACCACGGTAAACATCACGTTGCCCAGCCCCGAATAGAGCTTTGTGCCCTTGTGCAAAAAAATATTGCCCTGAATTTTGACGGTGTCGGCGGCGTTATAGCGCTCTTCTGGATTGGCCGCGTTGTAGCACAGAAAATCAATCGCTTGGCAGCCCTCTAGGTCAATAAACCGCAGCATCTGCCCTTTGGATATCACCTTCCCCCACGGTTCCCCCGGCGGCACAATTTCATCCAGCAGGATGGTGCCGTCTAGTTGCGGCAGGCTCAGTGTTTCGCTCATGGCCTCAACTCCCAGTTTGGATCGTGAATTAAAATCGTGAATTAAATGATTTCTATCAGCCGTTTTCTCTGCCAGGGCGCACATCGGTGCGCCCCTACCCAAGAATTGCAGGTTATTAAATCCATCATCCCTAGGATGATGGACTCGACCGGCGCGATCGCCATTCTTTAATACGCAACTTCAATGCCCAATTCTAATGCCCGATTAGTGCCGCACATAGCGTTCTAAAAACTGCTTGGCGCGGTCGGTGGCAGGATGTTTGAAGAAAGTTTTGGGATCTGCTTCTTCAATGATGCGCCCGCCATCTAAGAAGACAATGCGGTTGGCCACTTCGCGGGCAAAGTCCATTTCGTGGGTGGCGATGATCATCGTCATCCCCTCTTGGGCCAGCTGCTGGATGACCGATAATACTTCCCCTACCAGCTCTGGATCGAGGGAACTGGTCGGTTCATCAAACAAAATTACTTCCGACTTCATCGCTAGGGCCCGGGCGATCGCCACCCGCTGTTTTTGCCCCCCCGAAAGCCGCGACGGATAAACATCGCGCTTGCTCAGCAGACCAACTTTCTCTAACAATACTTCCGCTTCCGCAATCACTTCTGCCCGCGGTCGCTTTTGCACATGAATCGGCGCTTCGATAATATTGCCCAATACCGTCATGTGGGGCCATAGATTAAAGTTTTGGAACACCATGCTGACGCGGGTGCAAAGCTTTGCTAACTCGGCTTCCGGCAGCGCAGCACGCCCTGCCATCCGACCGCAGGCAATATAGTTACCGTGCAGGTGAATTTCACCAAAGTCTGTGGTTTCGAGGAAGTTAATGCAGCGCAGCAGCGTCGATTTACCCGAACCGCTTGGCCCTAGCAAACAGACCGTTTCTCCGGGCACCACCGTCAAGTTAATATCTTTGAGGACTTCATGCTTGCCAAACGACTTGCATAACTGCGTTAGTTGCACCGCAGGCACAGTTTCCGTATTGCGCTCAAGCTCTAGCATACACAGCCCTCATTTGCTCGACTTGTTTGACACCGGCTTCGATCACCAGACATAACACCCAATACAACAATGCCGCGAAAATAAAAGACTCAAAGGGCACAAAATAATCTGCCTGGACGCGTCTAGCCGCCTGGGTTAGCTCTGGAACGGTAATCACCGCCAGGAAGGCCGAGTCTTTGATCATCTGGATAAATTGATTGCCCATTACCGGCGAAGTGGCAATTAAAATTTGGGGTAAAACAATGCGGCGCAGGAGCTTCAAGCCGCTGTAGCCAAAGGCCCGACCGGCCTCAATTTGCCCAGGCGGAAGATTAATCCAGGCGGAATGGAGAATTTCGGCAATATAGGCCGTGTTATACAACACCAGCGACAGAATAGCGGTCGTCCAGCTAGTGAGGGTAATGCCAAACACGGGTAAACCGTAAAACACGAGGTAAATCAGCATCAGAATGGGCACCGCCCGCCCTGCTTCCACAAACGCCTTAGCGCTCAGCCGCACCCAGCGATAGCGCGACAGCAGCGGCAGCAAAAATAAAATGCCCGTAATCAACGACAGCACCATCCCAACCGCACAGATCCAGACGGTATTCCAGAGTCCTTCTCCAAAGGCTGGTAGCTGTTCCCAGATCACTTCAAACCGAAAATTCATGGCTATACAAGCTCGTACTGGTTGTGCAGGCGGTGTTCGACGCGGCGACCGATTTGGGTAATCGCTAAAATCACAATCATGTAGAGGAGGGTGGCGATTAGCAGCATTTTCAATGGCTCGAAGTTACTGGCGGCAAGGGCGCTAGCCCGACGGGTGAGGTCATTAACGCCAATAATGCCAATGGCCGGGCTAGCCTTAATCAGCAGGGTGATTTCGCTGATGATCGGCGTGACGCTGGCCCGCCAGACTTGCGGTAGCATGATTCGCCAAAAGGCTTGCTTTTTCGTCATCCCAAAGGCTCTGGCCGCATCGAGTTGCTCAATCGGGAAGTCAACGATCGCCCCCCGCCAGATTTCACTGGAGAAGGCCGCATTATTGAGCGCGAGCGCCAATATCCCGGCCACATAAGGGTTGAGGTTCACTCCCAGCATGGGCAGCCCAAAGTAAAACAGCATGACAAATAGCACCAGCGGCAGGCTGCGAATAAAGCTGACGTAGACCGCTAGCGCTGGGGATAAGGCCACAACTTTGCGGACTCGCCCAACGGCGATCGCTAGCCCTAAAGGAATGCCAATGGCGCATCCGGTCACAGACACCAAACAGGTAATAACGGCGCTTTGCAAAAATAGCAGCAATTCTGGCACGTTAATCTCCAAACATGATTGAGAGCAGCGTCGGGCGGGCAAG
>DATNOW010000650.1:0-2200 GCA_036703515.1 Chroococcidiopsis sp. | reverse complement strand
TTCCCGCAGCTGCTTTTCATCCATCCGCGTGGGCGGGCAAATCCACAGGCGCACTTTGGCAGGCCCCGCCCCTTCCAAAATTTTGGCGGCGGCGCGATAGTGACCAATATTGGTCATGCAGGAGCCAATGAAGACTTCGTGGATGGGGTCGCCCGCGCACTCCGACATCAGCTTGATGTTGTCCGGATCATTGGGGGCTGCCACCAGCGGTTCGGTGATTTGGTTGAGGTCGACCTCAATCACCTGGGCATATTCGGCATCGCTGTCAGCCGACAGCAGGCTGGGGTTGGCCAACCACTGTTCCATCTTGGCTACGCGCCGCAAAATGGTGCGAGCATCGCCATAGCCGCGGGCCACCATATTTTTAAGCAGGGCGACGTTGGAACGCAGATATTCAGCGACGGTATCGGTGCTGAGCTTGATCGTGCAGCCAGCGGCCGAGCGCTCGGCGGTGGCGTCGGTTAGCTCAAAGGCTTGCTCTAGCTTGAGGTCGGGCAAACCTTCCATTTCGATAATTTTGCCGGAGTAAACGTTTTGCTTGCTCTCTTTGGAGGTGGTCAACAAACCCTGCTGCATGGCCACATAGGGAATGGCGTTGACGATATCGCGCAGGGTGACACCGGGCTGGAGCGTGCCTGTAAAGCGCACCAGCACTGACTCGGGCATGTCTAGGGGCATGACGCCAAGGGCCGCGGCAAAGGCCACCAGCCCAGACCCGGCCGGGAATGAAATCCCTAGCGGGAAGCGAGTATGGGAATCGCCGCCAGTGCCGACGGTGTCGGGCAGCAGCATGCGGTTGAGCCATGAGTGGATGATGCCGTCGCCGGGGCGCAGCGATACCCCCCCACGGGCATTGATGAAGTCGGGCAGGTCGTGGTGGGTTTTGATGTCGACAGGTTTGGGGTAGGCGGCGGTGTGGCAGAAGCTCTGCATGACCAAATCGGCGCTAAACCCTAGGCACGCCAGCTCTTTAAGCTCGTCGCGGGTCATGGGACCGGTGGTATCTTGGGAGCCGACGGTGGTCATGATTGGTTCGCAGGAGGTGCCGGGACGGACGCCAGGTAAACCGCAGGCTTGCCCGACCATTTTTTGCGCCAGGGTGAAGCCTTTGCCAGTGTCGGTGGGGGCGCTGGGGCGGATGAACAGGTCGCTGGGGGGGAGCCCAAGGGCCACGCGAGTTTTGTCGGTGAGGGTGCGCCCGATCAGCAGGGGAATGCGGCCGCCCGCTTGGACTTCATCGAAAATCGTCTCGGGCTTGAGGGTGAAGGTGGTGAGGGTTTCCCCGGCGCTGTTGGTGATTTTACCTTCGTAGGGATAGATGGTAATCACGTCCCCCGTGTTCATCTGGGTGACATCACACTCAATCGGCAAGCCACCGGAGTCTTCGACGGTGTTAAAGAAGATCGGCGCGATTTTGCCGCCTAAAACATAGCCGCCCGTGCGCTTGTTGGGCACGAAGGGGATGTCGTCGCCCATGTGCCAGAGTACGGAGTTGGTGGCTGATTTGCGCGATGAACCCGTCCCCACGACGTCGCCGACGTAGGCGACGGGATGCCCTTTTTGCTTGAGTTGGGCAATGGTTTCGATGGAGCCCGGCTGCCGAGTTTCCAGCATGACGGTGGCATGGAGCGGGATATCGGGACGAGTGGTGGCGTGGGGGGCGGGCGAGAGGTCGTCGGTGTTGGTTTCACCGGGCACCTTGAAGACGGTGACGGTGATCGACTCAGGCAGCTTGGGGCGAGTGGTAAACCATTCGGCGTTGGCCCAGGCGTTCATTACCTGCTGGGCGTAGGTGTTGCCGCTGGCGGCTAGCTCTTGGACATCGTGAAACGCGTCGTAAACCAGCAGGATTTTACTGAGGGCGATCGCCGCTGCACTGGCAATTTCGGTATGGGTGACTTTGAGCAGGTCGATCAGCGAGCCGACGTTATAGCCGCCCATCATGGTGCCCAAAAGCTCAACAGCCTCGATTGGACTAATCAAGGGACTGGTCGTCGTGCCTTGGGCGATCGCCGTCAAGAACCCAGCCTTCACATAGGCGGCCTGATCCACACCAGGAGGAACGCGATCGCGCAGCAGACTCAACAAAAACTCTTCTTCGCCCGCAGGGGGAGCCTGCAGCAGTTCACATAAAGCCGATGTCTGCTCAGGGGTAAGCGGCAGGGGGGGAATACCCAGTGATGCACGTTCAGCAGCGTGT
>DATNOW010000649.1:0-4457 GCA_036703515.1 Chroococcidiopsis sp. | reverse complement strand
ACCGACCGTCCCCACTGCCTGCTGATATTGCTCGAATTTGACCGCTTGCCCGACCAAGAGCGGTTGGTGCGGTTTGTCTGCCATCGCCTCTGCAAGCTCAATTCCGACGCCTTTGGCAGCGTCCATATCCTGGCTCGATTTTTGGGCACCTCTTTTGTGATTTGGGAGCAAACCGTGCGGCTGGCTACAGGGCGCAAGCAACCTCGGCGCGCCATTGAACGCTCGCATGAACGCTCAAGCGCAAGTCGAGGACGCACCCCAGCCAGCACTTCATGGCCGGCCCAGATGCCGGGGCGATCGCCTACGCTCAACAAACCCGTCATCGTCGGGTCGGCGCTGCTGGCCTTTGTAGTTGGGTCGGGGCTCAATGCCGTGTCGCACTATATTTTGGGCGGCAGCGTGTCGGGCGATAACATGTCGGGCAGCGACGCAAAATCTACTAAACCCCAGGCGATCGCCAACGCACCCACCGCAAATTCATCTACTAGTAGTTCTTCTACAGGCAGTTCTTCTGCAAGCGGTTCTTCTACAGGTCGCTCCTCTGCGGGCAGTTCATTTACTGAAAATCCGGCTGCGGGCAGCTCATTTACCGAAAATTCGTCTACGGGCAGTTCGGCTGCGGGCAGTTCATTTACAACACATTCACCGGCAAATTCATCGGCAAATTCATCGGCACGGGGAACTGCACCCACTCAGAATGGCGTAGCCAGCACAGCAGCCCCCGTCGCACGCACCAATCCAGTACGCACCAATAAGGTGCAGACGGCACTAGAAGAAGTAGCGGTGCTCCAGCAGGACGTGCGCGATCCGGCCAACCCCATCGTCACCCTGATGTTTAGCAGCGATGCCATGGTCGAGACGCCCCAGGCTGATCCCCACCCAAACGCGGCCAGCAAACCGATCACCGCCCTCGCCGAAAACACCGGCGGCATTGATCCCTACCTGCGGGCCGACTTGGCGATCGCTAGCATCGACCGCCCCATCACCCGCGCCGCCGACGCCGCACCGCAGCCCGCAGGAACGATTTCAGCCGCTACCCTAGACCATACGGGTGTGGATCTGGTCAACTTGGCCGAGGGGCCGACTACCGGCCGCCGCCCCGGTTTAGCGCAGACGCTGCAAGCCCTAGATGAAGCGGGCATTACCTCCGTGGGCGCAGGGGAAAATTCGCGCACGGCCCGACGGCCCCAAATCATTGAGGTGCGGGGACAGCGGATTGCCTATTTTGGCTATTCTGACGACACCCTAGAGGGCAACCAGCCATCAGCCGGGATCAATCCGGCAGTAGAGACCCAGGTTGCAGCCGACATTCACGCCATCCGCGATCAGGTCGATTGGGTGGTGGTCAACTACCACTGGAGCAAGAAGCTATCCGAATATCCGGCCGATTGGCAGGTGCGGCTGGCTCGCTATGCCGTTGATCAGGGCGCAGACCTGGTAGTGGGCTATCATCCCGATGTGCTGCAAGGGGCAGAAGTTTATAAAGGGCGGGCGATCGCCTATTCCTTGGGTGACTTTATCTTTTCTGACCGCGCCACCGCCAAAGAGAACTACAACACGGCGGTGCTCAAAGTTTCACTCAACGATGGGCAGATGAAGCTAGAATTTTTGCCGGTGCAGGTGCGGCAGTCAAAGCCGTCTATTGTGGATAGCGAGAAAGGCCGCGTCATCTTAAGCTACATTCAACAGGCGTCCCAGGTGTTTGAGCAACCTCTGACTTCACCCATGGTGCTCGATGGGCGCGCACCCAAACCGGGCGATGCAGCGACAAAAACGACCTCACCCAATGCGATCGCCCCGGCCAATTCTTTCATCACCTATCCCGAAACGACTAATCCTGAAACGACTAATCCCGAAACAGGGGTAGATGCTGAAGTTGGAGCAGAAGTCGAAGCTGAAGCAGAGGTCCACGACTCTTGGGAAGAATCTGCGGACGGCTCTACGGACGAATCTACGGATTACTCTGCGGACTACAGCGAAGAGGAGCCGACAGAAGACCCCAGCTATGCCGATGATTATGCCGATGACGAATGGAGCCACGATGACACAGGGCTCAACGACGAAGCAGGAGCGACAGAATCTGACGCCGAATATTAAATTTGCTTTGGTAATTCACTTTGGCAGTTCGATTTGATAGGTCGCTTTGACAGTTTGATTTGATAGATCGCGGCGGTAAACGCTGAGCAGCAGACTGGATTTAGGATTGGCTGATGAGATGAGTAGGCAATGGTAGATCACATACACCCCCCGATCACCCCCAATCGACGCAAGCCCACGCCGCCCTCCCCACCGGGGCGCGCTAGCAGTGCAGGCATTCAACCGCTGAAACTGCCCAAACTACCCGAGCCAAGCGCACTCCGTCCCGATTTACCCCCCAGCACGCCACCGTCTGATTCTGCCAGGACAGGTGTTGGGTCTGCGGGCGTTGGGTCTGTGGGAAATTCGCCTGCGGGAAATTCGCCTGTGAGTGCTGGGTCTATGGGAAATGCACCTGTGGGCAATATGCCCCTGGGAACGGCCTTGCCTCCCCGTGCCCCTGTTCCCCCTGCCGCTGGGCGATCGCCTCAACCCACGGCCGCTCAGCGCCCCCAACCGACTGAGAAACGCCCTCGCCGCCTGTGGAAGCGATCGCGTCGGGTCGGCGGATGGTCTTCGCTATTTCTGGGCGTGACGGCCGCGTTTGGCGGACTTGGGGCGGCCGCCCTGCTGTGGCTGGGCAGTTTGCCACCCCCCATCGACTGCCGCGATATTTCACCGCTGTCTGCCGATATTGAACGCTTGCAGTGCGCCCGCGAGGCGGCCCATTCTGGCGATGAGAGCGATCTGCTGGCAGGGCTCGCGCTAGTGGAAAGCTGGTCGCCGGGGCATCCCCTCTACAATGAAGCGCAACAGCTCGTCAGCGACTGGTCTGGGGCGATTTTGCGGATGGCAGAGCAAAAGTTTGAGCAAAGCGATCTGGATGGGGCGATCGCCCTGGCCCGCAAAATTCCGGCCGATAGCCCGGCCTACCCCCAAGCCCAAGAAGCGATCGCCGCTTGGCAGAAGGAATGGAGCCAAGGGGAAACCATCTATGACACGGCCGTGCAAGCCCTGCGCGATCGCGATTGGAACCTCGCCTCTGAGCAAATCTTGGCCCTCGGCAACATCCAAAACGACTACTGGCGCGTCCGCCGGGTAGATGAGCTAACCCAAAAAGTGCTAGCCGAAAAAACGGCATGGCAAGCCTTTGACAGCGCCCAAAAGCTATTTGACGAAGGTGCCCTCACCGATCCCGACAAGCTGGGTGAGGCGATCGCCCTGGTGCAGCAGATCGATCCCAAAAGCTATGCCTGGGCCGACGCCAAGGCCAGCCTAGAGCAGTGGACACAATCGCTGCTGGAGATTGGTCTAAGCCGCTGGCAGGCCGGCGACAAAGAGGGGGCGATCGCCATCGCCCAACACATCCCCGCCGACCTGATCACCAACCCGATCGCCCAAGATCTGATCCGCTATAGCCAGGCCCACGAGCTAGCCAGCCAGTCGCCCTCGACCTGGGAGCCGTCGTGGCAGCAAGTGATCGACCTGATGGAAGCGCTGGCCGCTATTCGTCAGATCCAGCCCGATAGCCCCTTTTATGCCGAAGCCCAAGCCAACCGGGCCGATTGGGAAGCCCAGCTTAAGGATCTACAACAGCTGCAAATGGCCAGCTTTACAGCCAGTTTGGGGCAGCGCGCTACCTTTGATCTGGCGATCGCCCAGGCCAGTCAAATCTCAGGCGATCGCCCCGTCGCCTCCAGGCCCAAACGCTGATTGCCCACTGGGGGCAGCAAATCCAGCGCATTGACGACCAGCCCTATCTGCTTTTAGCGCGAGATGTGGCGTCATCTGGTGTGATTGCTGATTTGCAAAAGGCGATGTCGATTGCCACCAATATTCCTCAAGGGCGCGCCCTGTGGGACGAAGCCCAGGCGGCGATCGCCCAATGGCAAGGGCAGATCGAAACCATCCAAGACAAACCCATTCTTGAAGAAGCCCAAGACTTAGCGCAGAAAGGCGAGCTGCGCCAGGCCATTCGGGTAGCGTCGCGAATCGACTCAGACCGGGCCCTGCACGAGCAAGCCCAAGCGGCGATCGCCATCTGGCGCACCAAGATCCGCGAAACCCAGATCGCCCAAGACCGACCGATTTTAGACGAAGCCTATGAATTAGCCGCCAAGGAACGCTATACCCTGGCGATCGAGCGCGCCTCGGCCATTGCACCCGAACGCGCCCTATACGACGAAGCCCGCTCCGCCATTGCCACCTGGAGCGATCGCCGAGCCGAGCTGCGGGCCCGTTGGGAAGCCGAAGCCGCAACAACCTACGGTGACCCGTCCTACTCTGGAACCAGCAGCGACAGCAGCTACTCCGAACCCGTCGATTCCTACGCCGCCCCAGAAGACCATTCCGTTGACCAGCAGGTGCCCCCCTACCCCGAA
>DATNOW010000648.1:0-4431 GCA_036703515.1 Chroococcidiopsis sp. | reverse complement strand
ACCGCTCGCAACATTACCGATCTCAAGCAAACCGAGGCCAAACTGCGCGAAAGCAGACGTCGCTATGTGACGCTGGCCGCTGCTGCCCCCGTGGCCATTTTCCAGTTAGATAAACCGCTCAACTGCATCTACGTCAACGCGATCTGGACCGAAATGACCGGGCGCACCAAGGCCTCTGCCCTAGGTCAGGGGTGGATCGAGTCGCTCCATCCCGACGATCGCGATCGCCTGCTGGCCGAATGGGAGCAGCAGTATGCCCAGGCTAGCTCCGACCAACGGATCATCATTCAAAGCGAAGGGCGGCATTTGCGCCCCGACGGCAGCATTAGCTGGTTTTATGTGCAGGTCGCCCAAGAACTCGACAGCAGGGGCAACGCCGTAGGCTACATTGGCACCCTGACCGATATCACCAACCGCAAGCAGGCCGAGGCCGCCCTGCGCAAAAGCGAGCAGCGCTATCGAGCGATCATGGACAAAGCCAGCGATGCCATTGTGCTGGCCGATCCGCAGGGCAACCTGATTGGCGGCAACCACCAAGCCGAACTGCTGTTGGGCTACAGCCAAGCCGAGTTACGACACCTGCATGTCTCTCAGATTCATCCCCCCCACGCCCTCGACGGTGTCCGCAGTCACTTCCAGCAGATTATCAATCACAGCATTGCGCCCCCCTACGAAAGCACCGTACTGCGGCGGGATGGTCAGCAGGTGCCCGTTGATATTACCGGCAGCCGGATTGAGCTAGAAGACGAGCAAATCATTCAAGGCATTTTTAGGGATATTAGCGATCGCAAACAGCTCGAAGCCGATCGCCAGCAGGTCGAAGCCGCCCTCAAGGCCAGCGAAGAACGCTACCGCCAAATTGTTGAAACCCAGACCGATTTTGTCTTACTCTCCGCACCCGATACCACGATCGTGTTTGCCAATACGGCCATTTGCACGGCCCTGGGGCGATCGCCCGAGCAGCTCATCGGGCATCTGTGGCAAGAATTTGTTACCCCCGACTACGTCAGCCGCATCCACCAAAGCATCGCGGCCCTAACCCCCGAGCAGCCCAGCTTTGAGATGATCAACCCCGACTATCGGGCAACGGGCCAGATCGGCTGGACACAGTGGATCAACCTCGGCATTTTTAACCCCGAGGGCAACCTGCTCGAAATTCAGTCGGTAGGGCGCGACGTCACCCAAATCCGCCGCACCGAAGAAGCCCTCCGCAAGAGCGAAACGCTGTTTCGCAGCGCCTTTAACGGCAACGCGGTCGGCATGTGTCTGGTGTCTTTAGAAGGGCGCTGTCTCAAGGCGAATGCCGCCCTCTGCAACTTTTTGGGCTATAGCGAAGTCGAACTGCGACAGTTGACGTTTCAAGACCTGACCTATGCGGGCGATCTCGTCCGCGATCGCGAAATTGCCGATCGCGTTTTTGCCGGCGAGATCGACAGCTTCACCATCGAAAAGCGCTATGTCACCAAACAGGGCACTGTGGTTTGGGGGTTTCTTAGCTCTGCCCTGGTGCGCGATGTCCACAACCAGCCGCTTTACTTTGTTTCCCAAATTCAAAACATCAGCGCGCGCAAATATGCCGAGTTAGAAAACCTGCGGCTCAAGGAACGGCTGCAGTTTGTGCTGTCGTCGAGCCCCGCCGTGATTTTTACCTGCAAGCCCGATGGGGACTATGGCACTACCTTTATCAGCGACAATGTCTACGCCATGACGGGCTACGCTCCGGCAGAATACTTGGCTGAGTCTAGCTTTTGGGCCGATCACGTCCACCCAGCCGACGCGCCCCAAATCTTTGCCGACCTGCCTCAGCTGTTTGAGCAGGGACACCACATCCATGAATATCGATTCCGCCACCGCAACGGCCAGTATCTGTGGATGCGCAATGAGCTGCGCTTAGTGCGCGATCCCCAGGGTCAGCCGCTCGAAATTGTCGGCTATTTTGCCGATATTAGCGATCGCAAACAGGCCGAACTCGACCTGCGCGAAAGCGAACTGCGCTTCCGGCAGATGTTTGAATCGAGCGTGGTGGGGATGATTTTTGCCGACTTTGACGGCCGCATTCTCGATGCCAACGATCGCTTTTTGCAGATGGTGGGCTACAGCCGAGACGATCTCAACAGCGGCGAGATTCATTGGGATGCCATGACCCCAGCCGAATATGTGCCCGCTGACTTTGTGGCTATGGCCCACCTGATGCAGCACGGCATGATCGACCCCTGGGAAAAAGAGTATTACCGCAAAGACGGCAGCCGTATTTCGGTGTTGATTGGGGCAGCCGTTTTACCCGGCAGCGGCGACACAACCATTTGTGTGGTTGTCGATATTAGCGATCGCAAACAAACCGAGCAAGCGCTGCAAGCCAGCCAGCGGTTTGTGCAGCAAATCGCCGATGCCTCCCCCAATCTGCTTTACCTCTACGACATCCAAACCCAGCGCAATGTCTATGTCAACCATGAGATTGCTCAGATTTTGGGCTATTCTGCCGATGAAGTTCAACAAAGGGGCGACCATTTTATCCAGAGCATCATGCATCCCGACGATTTGCAAATGGTGTATCCGGCCTACTTGGACACCATCAACCGGGCCCGGGATGGCGAAATTGTCGAAACCGAATATCGCCTGAGGCATGCCAATGGCCAATGGCGCTGGCTTTATAGCCGCGATTCGGTGTTTAGCCGCGATCCGCAGGGCTGCGTCCAGCAGATTGTCGGCACCGCCCAAGATATGACCGACCGCAAGCATCTCGAACAGGCCCAAAACCGCCTGATCGCTATTTTAGAAGCCTCCACCGACTACATCAGCATGGCTGACCTGGGGGGCAATATTCTCTGGAATAATACGGCGCTCAAAGATATTTGCGGTCTCCAGGATGGCTCTACGGTCAGGCAGCGCCAGATATCGCACTATCACCCCCAGTGGGCCCTCGATCTGATTGAACAGCAGGGCATCCCCACGGCGATCGCCACCGGCAGTTGGGTGGGCGAAACAGCGTTGCTCGATGCCAACAACCAAGAAATCCCGCTGTCACAATTGATCTTGGCCCACAAATCGCCCCAGGGCGAGGTGGAATTTTTATCGACGATCGCTCGCGACATGCGCATTCGCAAAGAATATGAGCAGCAGCTCGAACAAACCAATGCCGAACTGCTGCGGGCTACCCGGCTCAAAGATGAATTTTTGGCCAACATGAGCCACGAACTGCGCACCCCGCTCAACGCTATTTTGGGCATGTCCGAAGGGCTCCAAGACGAAGTGTTTGGCCGCTTAAACGAGCGCCAAAGCCACGCGATCGCCACCGTTGAGCGCAGTGGGCGACATTTGCTTGAGCTGATCAACGACATCTTAGAAGTGTCAAAAATTGCCGCCGGCAAGCTCGAACTCGAAACCGCGCCAGTTTCAGTCAGCCACCTGTGCAACTCAAGCGTGGTGTTTGTCAAACAGCAGGCGCTGAAAAACAATATCCAGCTCGCCACCGCTGTGCCCCAACACCTCGGCCAGATCGATGTCGATGAGCGGCGGATGCGGCAGGTGCTGATCAACCTGCTGACCAATGCCGTCAAGTTTACCCCGGCGGGCGGGCAAGTCCGGCTCGAAGTCAGGCTAGAGACGCTGCCAATCCCGGCGGGCAATACCCCAGACGGCAGCGCAGCCGCCACTGAGCCCAGCACATGGATTGCCTTTGCTGTCGCTGATACGGGCATTGGCATCGCTACGGCCGATCAGCCCAAGCTGTTTCAACCTTTCATTCAGCTCGACAGCAGCCTCAGTCGCCAATATGAAGGCACCGGGCTAGGGCTGGCGCTGGTCAAGCAAATTGCCGAACTGCACGGCGGTTCGGTTGACCTCCAGAGTGCCCTCGGAGCAGGCAGTTGCTTTACGGTGCGCTTGCCTTACACCACTGAAGCGATCGCCCCCTCTGCACACCCGGCGTCCCCACAGGCATCCTCACAGGCCGCCGACGGGCTGCCCCCGATATCCCACCCAGGATCTCACCCAGGCTCCCACTCGATATCGCCGCCCGACCCAGCGCCCTCTGTCGATCAGGCGATCGACGCCAGTCCGCTGATTTTGCTGGTCGAAGATAATGAAGTCAACATCATTACGCTATCGAGCTATCTCAACGCCAAAAACTACCGCATTCAGCTAGCCCGCAACGGCTACGAAGCCGTCAATCTAGCCCAGGCGCAGTCGCCCGATTTGATTGTGATGGATATTCAGATGCCGGGCATGGACGGTTTAGAGGCGATCCAAACCATTCGCCGGATACCGCACCTCACCGCAATTCCGATTATTGCGCTGACGGCTTTGGCCATGGAGGGCGATCGCCAGCGCTGCCTAGAGGCCGGGGCCACCGACTACCTGACCAAACCCGTTAAGCTCAAACTCCTAGCTCAAAAATTACACACCTTATTATTTCCCTCGAGCTAGCTTATT
>DATNOW010000647.1:0-4175 GCA_036703515.1 Chroococcidiopsis sp. | reverse complement strand
CGAGCAGATTCTCAGCGGGCACTATCCCCCCGGTTTTCGGCTCAAAGAAACCAGCCTCTCCGAGCAGTTTCAGCTCAGCCGGGGCACCATCCGCTCAGCCCTCCAGCAGCTCACCTACGAGGGGCTGATTACCCAAGTGCTGCACAAAGGCTGGACGGTCACAACCCTCAGCCTCAATGACATTTGGGAACTCTACACCCTTCGTACGGTGCTAGAAAGTTTGGCCTCACGACTCGCGGCGGAGACCTTAACTCCCGAAAAAATTGACACCCTTGAACGTGCCCTTGCGGCCCTAACCGCTGCCGTTGATAGCGGAGATTTGAAGCAGATTAGCAGTGCAGACTTTCGACTGCATAAGACAATTGTGCAGTTATCCGATCACAAGCGATTGCAAAGCCAATACACGCTGATCGAACAGCAAATTCACCTTTGCATTGCCTACACCGATACGCAGTTTCCTGACCTCTCGGTGATCACAGCCGAACACCAGCAGCTTGTAAGCGCCATCTGTTCGAGTGATGCGGCGTTGGCTGAGCAAACCGCCCGCGATCACAACGCCGACGGCAAAGTGTTTACGCACCACCTACAAATGATGAACAGCAAGAAGGATTAATGTAGGATGGGTTAGCGCTAGCGTAACCCATGCGGGACTTGGGTTTTGCGCCTGAATCCAACCTCCGCAGATATTCTATTTAGTTGCCTCCAGCTACTTGAACCTATCTATTTGCAGATCAGAAATTTACAGATTAGAAACTTACAGATCAGAAACAATAAAATGCGCGTCGGTGGGAGTGCAGTCCACACCGTTGATCGGCACCACATCTTGAGGGCAGCACGAAAACGCCACAATGCAGTCCATCTCAGCGCGGAGGGCGATCGCATCCCCAGGGCGGCTCACCGGCGGCAAGAAGGAAATTTCGTAGGTTTGCGCCACCGGAATATTCATAAACAAATTTAGCGGGCTAGGCGTATGGGTCGTGGTTAGGCCCAGTTCTGCCAAGGCCGCCGCCAAATTATCCGTGCAGTTGTCGTGGTTGGGATAGCCCAGCAGCTCATAACGATAGCGATCGCACGCGGCCAGCAGGGTGTCATGAACCCCCGGCGAGGTATCTTCTACCACCGTCAAAATGGGGCGGCGATGGTTGGTGACGAGGCGATCGCCCACCTTAGGCACAATCCGCCCTAGGAAGGTGCGGGTGTGCTCCATCGACAGACACTCACTCAAATCATTGGCATTAAACGCCCAGGTATCGACCACCTGCTGCCCGTAAGTATTGACCACACGAATCACTTGCCCTTGCCGAAGGGCTGTAGCCTTGCCGCGCCGCGCCGGGATAGTAACAGCTGTCGCGATCGCCGCCGCATTTTCACCCGCCGCCATTGCACCTGTTGTTTCTGCCATAGGAATTCTCACACCGGAAGCACCATAAACCCAACCCCAACGTCGCCCCGAAAGGTAGACAAATCATAATTTCCCGCTGCATCGATCACCTGTCCATGCCCCAACCACAGGCGCTCTAGACGATAGATATGGTAGTTGCCGAGCATCTGCCAAACTGTAAACCGATGCAATGGGGCATTAGCCTGATGGGGCATTAACTCTTGATCAAGCTCGGGCAGGCTGTGCCACGGGCAGCGCATCACGGCATGGTGGGCATTGTGATAGCCAAAATTTAGCACCAGCAGATCGAGCCAGCGGTTTTTCTGAGAAATCAGGCAGGAATAAGAGTTGGTCTGCTCATAGACCCAATCGCGCTCTGTCACTTGCATCGAGCCGCTAAAAGCTTCATAGGTATGGAAAAATGCATTCATAATTTGCATTAAAAAATGCATCCCGATATAGGCCAGGAAGTAAAGCAGCAGGGCCTTGGGCGATATCCAGGCCAGCATCGCAAACAGGCTGCCGCGAATCAGCAACACCAGACTGGTTCTAAGCCGTTCATCCTGCCGTTTACCGCTCCAATAGGGACGGGTCAGGGCCCGCCACTGCATGATGAAGGCGATCGCCGGAAAATAGCACCACTCCAGCGCATAGATCACAGCCCGCACCGGCCCAGGCAGCGACTGCAAAAATTTCGTTAGGTCTACCGGCGGAAAGTCGGCCCGCTCGACATGATGGGCAATATGCAAACGGGTCAAATCGCGAAACCGGGCATAGCAGCCGCCATTGATCCAGCACATGATGTTGCCGCCCAGTTCATTCCACTGCTGTTTGGCAAAAATCGTGCTGTGGATAAACTCGTGGGTCATCACGGCCGAAAGAAACAGCGTGTGGGCCAGCAGCAGCACGCCCAGCCCATTCGCCCAAACCGATGACGACAGGATCAAGACCAGCCCACCCAGGTATCCGCCGATGATATACAGCAGGGCGATCGCGTTCCACAGGGGCTTATCACGCTGACTATAGGCATTGAGATGGCTTAGCGACGTAGCCATAGCAGACCCCCATAAAGCTACAGCCGTAGTCTTACCAAGGATTTCCGATCGAGAACTGTGTTTCCCAACACAGAACTGTTAACTGTTGACAGTTAATTGTTGGATAGTTACTGAGCAATACGCAATCACTGAAGAATTTAGGACTTTCGCAGAAGAGATCCCCCAACCCCTCTAAAAACGAGGGCTTTCAGGATTTCCCCCCCTTTTTAAGGGGGGCAGGGGGGATCAAGCTCCTCACACTATGGCTTTGACCTGGGGAGATTCTGACCCAGAAATCTCCTCAACTCACCCCTCCAAACTCCTAAGCCGATGCTGCCCAAAATCGATTTTGACCTCCAATCCTACGTTCCCAAGGCCAACCTTCACCTGAGCGAATGGGAACTGCGCGTGCAGCTTGCGGCCGCCTATCGCCTCGTGGATCGGTTTCAGATGTCTGATCTGATCTACACCCACATCTCCGTCCGCATCCCCGGCCCAGAACATCATTTTTTGATCAATCCCTACGGGCTGATGTTTGATGAGATCACGGCGTCAAATCTGGTCAAAGTCGATCTCAACGGCCAAATTGTGGAAGAGAGTGAATGGCCCGTAAACCCGGCCGGGTTTGTCATCCACAGCGCCATCCATGCCGCCCGCGAAGACCTGCACTGCGTGCTGCACACCCACACCAAGTACGGCATGGCGGTATCGGCCCTAGACTGCGGGCTGCTGCCGATTTCCCAATTTGCGCTGCAGTTTTATGACCGAGTGGCCTATCACGACTATGAAGGCGTGGCCCTAGAGCTTGACGAACGAGAGCGCCTGGTAAAAGACTTGGGCGATCGCAAGGTGATGATTCTCAAAAATCACGGCCTGCTAACGGCAGGGCGCACCGTACCGGAAGCCTTCATCCTGATGTTTTATCTCAATCGCGCCTGTGAGGTGCAGATTACAGCGCAGTCGGCCGCCACTCCGCTGACTATTCCCCCCCACGCGGTCTGCGAACATGCAGCGGCCCAGCAAGACATCGACGACTTGGGGCAGCTAGAGTGGCCGGCCTTGCTGCGGTTACTAGACCGCCACGATCCGTCCTACCGCCGGTAGCTGAGATGCTGCGCCCGCCTGGGATTGTTTGGGCAGCAAGCGTAGTGCAGCAAGCGTAGGTTGGGTAGAACGTAGTGAAACCCAACATGAAACCCAACAGATTCAAGGATTTCGTTGGGTTACGCTGTCGCTAACCCAACCTATAAATTTAGATTTGACAGATCGCTAGGGCGGAAAGCGCAGGGTGAAGGTAGTTTGGTTGTCGCCACTGCGAACCGAAATTTCGGCCCCTAGCTCTTGGCTGAGTTTTTTGACCATCGCCAGTCCTAGCCCCGTGCCGCCGTGCTTCCAGGGATCATTTTGGGGAATGCGATAAAACTTCTCAAAAATCCGATCGCATTCCTCAGCGGGAATTTCTACCCCCGTGTTACTCACCTGCAACAGCAGGGGCGGCGGCCCGTCAACCGATAGGGCAGGGGAGCGATCGCGCACTTTGCCCCACCCAGAAGCGGTCTCAGAAACCGTCGGCAGCGTATTTAAAGAATTATCCAGCAAAGGCATAGCGCAGCTTTGGGCTGAGATCGTAATGGTTTCACCCGACTGTGTGTACTTGCAGGCATTGTTCAGTAGCTCTGTGACAATCCGCTCTAGGGAAGGAAGGTGGGTTTTAAGCGGTGGTAAATTGGCAGAAATCTCAATTTTGAGCTGCTGCTGCT
>DATNOW010000646.1:0-3358 GCA_036703515.1 Chroococcidiopsis sp. | reverse complement strand
AAATCCTCTGATTCCGAATCATAGATCCTTGCTCAAGCAATAGAGAGAGCAATAGTAAACTCATTTGTTAATTCCGACCTTAATTCAGAACTTTCTTCTGGTATTGTCAAGTCTCGAACGCTAAAAATATTTTCGCTAGCGTCATCTTTGCCCGCAGCGATTCGATTTATAAAAGAAGATAACAACAGAGCAATGCAGTCAAGAATGCTTGATTTTCCAGAACCGTTAATGCCAATAAAAACGGTTGGCTCAACTGTATCGAAATCTATCTCTAGATCCCCGAGTCCGCGATAAGAATGCATTTTTAGATGTCTGACTCTCATATCAGTTCGGTTTTACTTGCTTTACATCTATGCATCTTGAGCGTTGATTGATAGCCGTCGTCATGTGAAACATGACAGCAATTACCACAGCGTCTAGTCAACACTATAGTACTGCAACCGATTTAAAACTGGGCTAGAAAAGCATTCGCAGGGGCGATCGCTCTGTTCCTTTCACACTTTTATATTTTATAAATATCCATGCTCTGCCAAAAACGCAGGCGATAGATCCGACAAATTGCCTAGCGGCAGGGATTCCGCTGCATGATCTGGGGCAGGAGCCGGGCCTAGGCGCAAAAACTTCTCGACATATTTGCCTAGCACGTCCCCTTCGAGGTTGACCGAGCTACCGGGCTGGAGATAGCGCAAGTTTGTCTCGGCGTAGGTTAGCGGGATCACCGCCGCCTTAAACCAGTCGCCGGACGGGCTGCATTCTGCCACCGTGAGGCTGATGCCATTCACGGCGATGCTGCCCTTGGGCACGATGTAGCGTGCTACCCGTGGATCGGGCACCGTAAAGCTCATTTCCCATGACTCTGCGGTAGGCAGTGCGGCTTCCAGTCTTCCGGTGCCGTCGATGTGCCCCGTGACAAAGTGCCCGCCGAGCTTGCTGCCCACCCGCAGCGATGTTTCTAGGTTGACGGATTTGCCGCTTTGTTTGCCGAGGGTGGTGCGCCCCAGCGTCTCTGGTGAGGCGGCCGCGATGAAGCCGCTGGTCAAAATCTGGGTTACTGTCAGGCAGACGCCATCGACTGCAATGCTGTCGCCGAGGGCGATGTCTTGAAAAATCCAAGCGGCCGTTTCGCGATCGTAGGAGATCTCCAGATCGCTGTCGCCAATGGGTTGAAGGGTGCCGACGGTTTGAATCAGTCCTGTAAACACAGTGCTCTATTCCAGCTTTGTTCTACCCGGCGTTCTACCCGGTGTTCTATCCAGCGCTTCCCCCATCCTACGGCTGGGGCGTTGTGGATTGGTAAATCCTCTGCGCACATCCTCAATGCTAGGCTCAGGCTCAAATTACCTTTGGCACATATTGCCCGTCTTGATAAGTCCAGGCGACGCCATCGGGATCGAGGTCTTGAGTCCAGCGATCAAAGTCGGGGCGATCGCGACGACGACCGAGGGTGCTGCTGGCCACACCGAGGCGTCTGGCCAGCGATCGCCCTGACAGGGGAGTGGTCGCATTGATGTCTTCGGCCAGTTCAAGATAGAGATCCCAAAGCAATACCAGCACTGCAAAGACGAGTAGAATGGCGGCTTCTGGGCGCTGCAAAATGTCGGTCTCGGAGGCAGAGGTAGATTTGGATGGAGAGCTAGATGGAGAAGCGGTGGTGGCGACCGCCCCGGCTGGGGGTTCGCTTGGGCTAGCAACAATGGCCGCGATCGCAGTCTCGACTGGCGCTAAGCTATCGGCCACGTCACTGGGTATTTCACTAGCAATTTCACTGGGTATTTCACTGGGTATTTCACCGGCAACTGCACTCGAACTATCGAGCACGTCACTGGTTACTTCGCTAACGGCCTCACTGGTCACGTCGCTAACGACTTCAGCGGTTTCAGCGTGATCGGCAGCAGTCGTTTCCAGCAAATCAACTGTGACCGTCGCTTCGGCTACAGGAGCGGTCTCACTGCCCAGCGGCAGCGCAATGTCCTCTGAATTCATCATGGTGGGGGGAGCAGCGGAGTCGGTGGGAGGAGGGGCAGAACGATCCAGAGGAACGTGGGTCGTTGCCGGATCATCACCTAGAGAAGGCGGTGAAAACGACGACTCCTGCATTGTAGAAGATGGCGACGGGTTTTGATGGGGTTGCAACTCAACTTCTTGCTGCCATGCGATCGCCTCTTGACCCGCTGGCTGCCCGTCGATTACCAAACTTTTAATTGGCTCAATATTGAGACTTTGCAGCCGCTTGTGGATGAAGGTCGTCGCCACCTCGCGATTAAAGGACTGGGGCGATTCTAAGGTGATATGGAGGCGATCGCCCTGTCGTAGAACGTAGGCCGTGATCCCCCTCGGGCGAAAGGAACGATTGAGCAAATCAGCAATGGTTTGAGGATCGCCTTGCCGTACCAGGTTGAGAATATCCTGTGAAGCCATGATGCAGCCTTCAGTGACAGTTGGAGGTGCGCTAGAAACGGGATAGACGGCGATAGCGATAGATCAAATAGATATGAGATGAGTGAGACGCTCGATCAAGACTCGCCCTATCCCTCATAATTCTAATGCCACTTGATCCCCGCAGAGCTTAATCAATCTGCTGCTCTCGATTCACAGATCGACCCAGAAATTCGGACTATGAATTGGCCTACCCAGACTAGAGATTAGCGATCGCTCTTGGGTCAAGCTTAGGAATCGCTATGATTGCCACCCGTTTGCACTCAACAAACGGCGGTAAAATCAGTCTGGCTGTTTGCCAAGTCGCATTTGGCTGTCTTCCAAGTCGCACCTATTGCCCCTGTCGCATCCATGAATTTTTTACGTACGTTGGCTAAGCAACTCAGTGATGACTCCTTTCTCAGAAAGCTAGATTGGATAGAAACCTTTGTCATCAAGATTTTGTCGATCGCCATGGTGGCGGTGCTCTTGGTGTCGGTTATTGACCTCTGCGTTTACCTGAGCAAAGAGCTATTTATTGAGCCGGTTGGCTTTTTTAGCACGGCCTTAATCCAGATCTTTGGGCTATTTTTGAACATCCTGATTGCCCTAGAGATTTTAGAAAATATTACGGGCTACCTCAAACGCCACGTTATTCAAGTTGAGCTGGTCATTGCCACATCTCTGACGGCTGTAGCCCGAAAAATTATCATTTTTGACTTCAAAACAACCGATAGTAGTTATTTAACCGGTCTATCGCTGGCGATTTTTGCCCTGTCGCTCAGCTATTGGATCGTGCGTCGCACCAATCGACGCTACCCAGAGTCCTAGGAGGGCGGATTGAATAGGTTAAGTAATAGAACGCGATTTTTATTAAATTTGCAGTTCCTCAAGATTGGGGATTCAATAATTCCTGTCAGTCTAGCTATTGGGTTAGGGCGCA
>DATNOW010000645.1:0-6464 GCA_036703515.1 Chroococcidiopsis sp. | reverse complement strand
CGGCGAGATCATTGGCGGCTCCCAGCGCGAAGAACGCCTCGACGTTTTAGAAAGTCGGATAAAAGCCAGCGGCATGGTGCCCGACGACCTGTGGTGGTATCTCGATCTGCGCCGCTTTGGCACCGTGCCCCACTCCGGCTTTGGCATGGGCTTTGAGCGCGTGGTGCAGTTTATGACCGGGATGCAAAACATCCGCGATGTGATCCCATTCCCCCGTTTTCCCCAAAGCGTCGAGTTTTAGCGAATCCGTCATACCGCTAACTGTCGTACTGCTAACTTAGGGCTCGCGATTCCGTAGGGGCGCACCGATGTGCGCCCTCAGAATTGTGAATTCAATATACTTCTATCAGCCGCTGTTTATCAGCCGCTGTTTATCAGCCACTGTTCACTTATCAGCCACTGTTCACTGCAAGGGCGCACATCGGTGCGCCCCTACCGAGGGGTTGCAGGTTATTCAATCCGTGGTTTTTAGCCTTGCTTGTGGGCAATTACCGCATAAAACGGATCGCTCCCAGGCAGACCGAGCATTTGCAACAGGCTGGGTAGGGTTGCTTTTTGGGCAATCACCTCCGGCTGACTAAAGCCAGGGATCGCCGCAAAATAGCGTTTTACCAGGGCAACGCGATCGCTTTCTGTGCTTTCGCGCCAGGCCTGGATGGCCTTTTGGTAAAACATCCGATTTGAGAAGCTGATAATCGCGATGCCGCCCGGTTTGAGGATGCGATAGATCTCGGCAAACACCACTTCAGGATATTGCAAATATTGCACCGACACCGTGTTGAGCACTGCATCAAAGGATTGATCAGGTAAGGGCAAAAGCTGCTGCTGGTTGAGGTTTTGCACAAAGTAGCGATTGAGCTGCCGGTTTTTGGCCAGCTCATCGGCGTTGAGCCCATGCCCTTCGACGTACTCATACTCGATGTCATCGGGCAAATGCGACACCCAACTGCTCATCAAGTCAAAGATGCGGCTGTTGGGCTTAAGGCGATCGCGATAGAGGTCGGTCAACTGCTGGATAAACCCCTCGTCAACGTGGGTGACATAGCGGGGAAAGCTGTAAAACAGCGTATCGTCGGTGTCGTCGAGCTTGGTGCGCTGGGTAGGCTGGAGCAGCATCGGTCGTGTGTAGATGAGGACAGGGGCAGGGCAACGTTCGCCCACTCCCTACTAGTGTAAAGAAAAATTACGCGCTTGACGGGGGCGATGGTCTGCTTTTGGAGAACGTCTCCGTATTATTTCGGAATTATTTCGGAAATACTCTAGGACGGGTAAAACCACGCGATCCGACAATCCTAAAGAAACCTTACGCTTTGAAAAAGACCTGTTATTTTGAAGGGACTTTGAGTCATTCTAGGGGCTAAATCTGCCTAGATTGATGGCATGAAGTTGGTTAATGGTGTGAATTGATTAACAGATCAGCTAATCACTACTTTTTTTGTGAGGAGACTAACGGATGAACGGGTTACATCACCTGTCTATTGTTCGATATGCGTTGTTTGTAGCGCTGGGCGCAGCTTCGACCAATCTGCTATTGGCTAACGCAAGCTGGGGACAAACCGCACCCAGCACCCCCGTCCCACCATCCGAGGAGGTTGCCGCTACCGCAGACCAGGAGCAAGCTGCTCTATCCGTTGCGTCTAGCGTCGATGAAGTGGCGATCGCCCAACCCTCTGAAACTGCCGCACCTGCCGCTGCTGTTCCGGCCACTGCTGTTCCTGCCGCTGCCGAGGAGACCGAACCGGCTGCTTCATTCTCCACAGACACTGATTTAACCGTATCTCCCACAGCTCCATCCACCACAGCTTCCCAAACGCTGCCAACGGACGTCACACCCGCTACGCAAGCGTCCACCGTAGAAGCATCTGCCGTAGAAGCATCCACCGCAAATACAGCAGAACCAGAGGTGATTGACGCCAATGTTTCGCTCCATGCGGTCGATCTGCTCAACCCCAGCGCACCCAGCCCCAGCCCGACCTTTGGGGCCAGCGCCGCTCCCTTTGAGCAAGCCCAGGCTAGCCCCGATGCTGAACGGCGCAACGGCTTGACCTTTAGCTTTTCCAGCGGATTGCCTGACCCCACCGCACTCTATGGCACCCTGCGTCGTCGCAACGTCCGCTTCCCGATCAAATCGACGGGCATTGCCGCATCGGCTAGCGTTCAGTATGGTCTAGGCGATCTGGGTGAATTAAATTTGGTCGTCGAGGGCGGCGAACATATCCTGGCCTTTGACCTTGGCTTAAACCTGGCATCAGGCGATCCTCGCCAAGGGTTGGCCTTCAACATTTTCAACCAGCGCTCTTTCTCGCCGGCCTATCGTGGGGGCGATCGCGACGTTGATCTACCCAATGGCGACACGCCTTGGCTGCATCGACTGGGGGCGGGTATAGAATATGCCTTACCCCTCTCCGATGACATCGCCTCTGCCTTTGGGATCACCTACCAACGGGTATCGGTGCGCGACGATATGTTTACAGACGATGTCCAGCCGGTCGATGAAGACGGCAACGCGCTCACTGTTGATAGCGATGGCATAGACGACCTGCTCACCTTTAACTTCTCGGCCGCCCGCGATACCCGCGACGAGCGCCGCTTCCCCACCACCGGCAACCTGATTCGAGCAGGCATCGATCAGGGTTTCACCCTCGGTTCTGAGGATGTGTCGTTTACTCGTCTCAGCGCCAGCTATACCCAATACATCCCGTTTAACCTGTTTGGCTTTGACGATGGGCCCCGCACGCTAATCTTCAACGTCCAGGGCGGCGGCATTTTTGGCGATGTGCCGTCCTACGAAGGCTTTAACGTCGGTGGCACCAATTCGGTGCGTGGCTATCAGGGTGGCGGCATCGGCACGGGCACGGCGGCGTTCCAGGCGACGGTCGAATATCGCTTCCCGATTTTTAGCCTCAATGCTTTTTCCCGCGATATTCCCATTCGGGGCGTGCTGTTTGTTGACTATGGCACCACCTTTGGCACCAATGATGAGGTGATCGGCGAACCCGCCGAAGCGCGCGATAAGCCCGGTGATGGGCTGGGGTTTGGCGCAGGCCTTCACGCCCAGACGCCGTTTGGGCTGGGTCGGGTTGAGTTTGCCCTCACCGATGATGGCGATAGTGAGGTCATTCTCACCATTGGCGATCGCTTCTAGGGAATGTGAATTAAATCCTTTCCATCAGTCAAGTTCTCTGTAGGGGCGCACTGCTGTGCGCCCTTACCCAAGGCATTGCAGGTTATTAAATACGAATAAATGGCACCCGCCGACTTATGTGCTCGGTGTTACCGATCCTCATCAATCGCGTCGAGATTGTGTTACCTTAAAAAAGTTGTCTAAATTCACACATCCGAGTTTTTCGGGTGTCTGGGCTTGGCGTTTTGAGGTTGCTTCCCACCTCTGGCACTCCGTCAGAGCCGGTTGAAGTTAATCCTTTGCCAACATGCAGATGCTCTCGGATGGAGGATTAACCCGAACGGAGATCAAATTTATGCCAGTTGTTTCTTTGGCTCAGTTGCTTGAGTCAGGGGTTCACTTTGGGCACCAGACTCGGCGCTGGAACCCCAAAATGTCGCCCTACATCTATACGGCGCGCAATGGTGTGCACATCATCGACTTGGTGCAAACCGCCCAGTTGATGGAAGAAGCCTACGTTTACATGCGCACAGCATCAGAACAGGGCAAGAAAGTGCTGTTTGTCGGCACCAAGCGTCAAGCGGCCGGGATCGTTGCTCAAGAAGCGGCGCGCTGCGGTTCTTACTATGTCAACCAGCGGTGGCTGGGGGGCATGTTGACCAACTGGACGACGATCAAAACCCGCGTCGATCGCCTCAAAGAGCTAGAGCGTCGTCAAGAAACGGGTGCTTTAGATCTGCTGCCCAAGAAAGAGGCCTCTGTGCTGCGTCGTGAGCTAGAGAAGCTGCAAAAGTATCTCGGCGGCATCAAGTCTATGCGGAAAGTGCCCGACATCGTTGTGATTGTCGATCAGCGCCGCGAGCACAACGCTGTGTTGGAATGCCAAAAGTTGAATGTTCCAATTGTGTCGTTGCTCGATACCAATTGCGATCCCGACTACGTGGATATTCCCATTCCGGCTAACGATGACGCGATTCGGTCGATCAAGCTGATCGTCGGTCGCCTCGCGGATGCGATTTACGAAGGTCGCCATGGTCAACTCGAAGCCGAGGAAGACTATGAAGATTACGATGGCGCAGAAGACGATGCCGACTACGACGACGTTGACCTGCCCGAAGAAGAAGCAGAAGGCTAAGGGTCATGGATTCCGATAAGCCCAGATTCTGATTTTTTGAAAGCAAGGCATGGCCTTGCTTTCAAAAAATAGTTTGGGGTTTTCATTCCATTCGAAATTCTAAAGGCGCGCTAGACAGGCTCGTAGACAGACTTAATTTTGAGCTATGAGTGATTCCCTGATTCATAACTCAAAATTTGAAATTTTAAGATTCAAACCTGAACTTAGAAGGCATAAACACAATGGCAGAGATATCGGCAAAGCTTGTCAAAGACCTGCGTGACAGAACAGGCGCAGGCATGATGGACTGCAAAAAAGCCCTTGCTGAAAACGATGGCGACATGGAAAAAGCCATGGAGTGGCTCCGTCAGAAAGGGTTATCTTCGGCAGGTAAGAAGTCCGGTAAGATTACGGCCGAAGGATTAGTTGGAAGCTACATCCACACAGGCGGCCGCGTCGGTGTTTTGGTAGAAGTCAACTGCCAAACCGACTTTGTTGCCCGCAACGAAGCGTTCCAGAGCTTGGTGCGCGATATTGCGATGCAGATTGCAGCCTGCCCTAACGTGGAATATGTGCAGTCGAGCGATATTCCCCCCGAGGTCGTGGCCAAAGAGAAAGAAATCGAAATGGGCAAGGACGACCTTTCTAGCAAGCCCGTTGCCGTTCGCGAAAAAATTGTAGCGGGGCGGATTGAGAAGCGACTCAAGGAAATGTCGCTGCTTGACCAACCCTATGTGCGCGATCAAAGCATTTCCATTGAAGAGTTGATTAAGCAGAAAATCGCTCAACTGGGTGAAAACATCCAGGTGCGTCGCTTTGTGCGCTACGTCATGGGTGAGGGCATCGCCAAAGAAGAGAGCGACTTTGCGGCTGAGGTTGCGGCCCAGATGGGTAACTAATCTGCGTAGCAAACCTGCGTAGCTAATCTACGTAACGAATTGCAGCTTCCCGAAGGGCACGTGTCATTCAACGCAATGCCCATAGGGAGCAGATGATATAGGGGGTCAGATGATTTTTGTGGTGGTTTTTCGCCCAAAAATTGCCTGGCCCCTTTGAGTAAACTGGTTCCTTCAGGCAAACGCGAGTCAATGCCCGCTAAACGGCAAGCAAACGCCCAGTAAACGGCCACAGTCTGACAGGGCATGGGGCTGGGCAGTGACACCTGGGGATGCGCTAATTTGTAAAGTATGGCAAAAACAGTTGAGCAAATTGAACGGGATATTGCGGCCCTCAACCAGTTGCTAGAACGGCTGGCGCAGGAGCTGCAAAACACCTATCAACACTACTTGGTGACGCTGGGGCGTGGGCTGCGGCAGCAGTTGATTTTGGCGTGTTATCACCTCTGCACCCAGGGCTATCCCAATGAGTTTTTGGCGCTATCGTTTAGCCAACGTCAAGCTTTGCAGCAAGCGCTTCAGACCTTGGCGCGTCAAACTCAAGCGCAACTGGGGATATGGCTAGATCCGTCGGCGGTGTCGCCTTTACCAGCGGTAGAGGTGGAATCGGTGCAGTCAGAGATCCCGGCTAATCTCCAGCTCGATACGCCTGAAAATTCTCCTGCCAATCCCCCTGAAAATTCTCCTGAAAATTCTCCTACACATAGCGAAGAGGATGGCGATCGCCATGACTCGGCCGGGCTGCGGGCAGAGATCGCGGCGAGTATTGGCGCGAAGCTGGAAGCCATTGGCATAGAGATGGGCATAGAGATGGGCGATCGCCCGTTTGATCAAGCGACTATCTTGGCAATCATTGCGGCCCCTGAACTAACGGATGCAGATGCCAGCGCTGAGTCAGATACCAACTCTGAAGATAATTCTGGCGCAAACCCTGATTCCAGTTCCGATAGCAATTCTGCAAGCAATTCTGGGAGCAATTCTGAGGATGGCGCTGAAGGCGATCGCCCCTCGCATAGCGACATCGCCCCACCCCCAGCCAAACGTTCACCTCTGCCCAAACGCCCCGTCTTTGACCCGCTCAGCATCACCCAGGTCAAAACCCCTCAAGAACTGGCGCGATGGCATGACGGCATGGAACATCGGATTGGCGAGGTGCTGCTGGAGGTATCGCATCAGGCCAATCGTCTGCTGCAACAGGCGGGCCTGCTGCCCAACCAGCTCCCTGAACCGATTTTTGAAGTCGCGGCCAAGGCCGGTATGGCCATGGAGGCAACGGCAGGGCCACCCAATTTACTCAACTTGGTGCTCGAAATCGAGTCGAAGGATGGCG
>DATNOW010000644.1:0-8380 GCA_036703515.1 Chroococcidiopsis sp. | reverse complement strand
CCGCGAAGGAAATCTATCAGCCGTTCTGATCAGGATTACTCTAAAGGAACACTGCGATCGCCGATCCATTCGCTAGAATTTATGCCATTCCGGTTGATGCTGCCTTCACGGTTCCCTTGATCGGCCACTGTGATTAGCGATTAGAAAATTAGCGATTAGAAAATCAGCAACTCCGTCCCTGAAAATCGACTGAAATTTCTGAAAAAAGAGAGATTGATTTGCGATCGCGCTAAATCTGCTACTATTCCTTGCTACGCCCCCAATTCATTCCACCTTATCTGCTGAGTGCCTTGTACCAGATTGTTCTGAGATGACTTCTACACCTGTTCCTCGACAGCCATCTCAACCGTCAGATTTCTCCGGTGGCGGTGGCAACCCATCGCCCGAAATCACCCCTGTCTTTGCGCTTAAAGAGCTAGTTTCACGACTGCGACGTGAGCAAAATAAGATTCAAGATTTGTTGGGATCGCTGGGTTTTGCGCTGCGTAGCTTTAACAACCTCAAACAGTTTTTAGAATTAACCCCGCTGATTGCCAGTCGGGTGACGGATGCCGACGGGGGGGCGCTGATTTTATTCAAACCCGACGGCCAGCTCAAGCTAGAGCGGCTACATTGCCAAGACAGCCAGCAGTGCCAAGATATTCGCAAGGCGCTAGAGTCGGCCACTCGGCAGCTAACGACCTCTACCGGTGGGGCATCGGTGCCCGCCGTAGCCAGCAACACCTCTTCATCCCTTGATCACTGCGTCAGCCATGCTCTGGGTGAAGATGTGCAGTTATTTGGCACGGCAATTTTGATTCGCAGCAGCGAGCGCGGCCGGCTTTATGTGTTTAGCCGCGACCCTGACTACGACTGGACCGAAACGCGTCAAAAGCTGGTGCGGCTTGTGGCCGATCAAACGGCAGTGGCGATCGCCAACGATGAGCTAACGGTTGAACTGCGCAAAAAGGAACGGCTCGATCGCGAACTGGAAATTGGGGCCGAGATCCAAATCCAACTGCTGCCGCGCCACTGCCCCATTATTGATGGGGTAGAACTGGCCGCCCGTTGCCAAACCGCCAACCGGGTCGGGGGCGACTATTACGATTTTATTCCGGCTAACTACGACCAAATCCGCTCTAAAAAAGCAGACGCCCAGCAGCCCGACCGCTGGAGTTTTGCCATCGGTGATGTCATGGGCAAAGGCGTCCCAGCCGGGCTGATTATGACCATGCTGCGGGGGATGCTGCGGGCAGAAGTGCTGAACGGGCACCGTCCAGCGCGGGTGTTACAGCATCTCAACCACGTTATGTATAGCGATTTAGAAAATTCAAATCGCTTTGTGACGCTGTTTTATTCTGAGTATGACGCCAAGACGCGGGTGTTGTCCTATAGCAACGCTGCCCACAATCCTCCGCTGATCTGGCAAGCGGCCACGCAGACGATTCAGCGGCTAGATACCCTGGGGATGCTGATCGGGCTTGATGCCGACACCCAATATCATGACGCACAGGTGCAGCTCCAGCCGGGTGATATCGTCATTTACTATACCGATGGCTTTACCGATGCGGCCAACCAAAATGGCGATCGCTTCGATGAAGAGCGTCTGCTGCAAGCCTTTAAGTGGGCCTGCTGTAACTGCGACAGCCCGCAGGCCATTCTCGAATATTTATTTAGTCGAGTGCAGCAGTTTATCGGCTCTACCCACCATGCCGACGACGATATGACGCTGATCGTCATGAAGGTCAAAGATGAACCCGCGACCTAAATTTGGAGTTCGGCAGAGTTCGGTACGGTTCGTCATAGTCCCGCAGAGTCCCGCAGAGTCCCGCAGAGTCTGGTACAAGCATCGGCAGCCTCTATGCCCTAGCCTGCGCTGGCTCAATCGCACCCGATTGCTCTAAGGGGCGAAAATAACCGATCAAGTCCTGCTAATCGTGCTTTCGTCTGCTAAGCTAATGGTGCTTATTTGCCTGAATAGCATCGGTAAGCGAATGTCTTTTCCGCCCTGATTTGTGGCTTAGGGCATCGGCATCAAATTCCTAGAGATTCACTGATGTATCGCCCTCGATCTACAACTGTCACTCTATAGTTTGTGTGAGGCAGCAACCATAATGATTTTGATTCACATCGCACAAGATATGGCAACCAGCTTGCCTGCCGTCGGTGACTTCTGGCAGACGGTGCATCTCCACTCCCCCATCGATATGAGTCTGCTGGCCCAGCAAACCTTCCAAACGGATGTCTTTGCCGGAACCCGCGCTTGGTTTGATAACTTCATCAAAACAGGCCAGGCCTGGGCACTCGTGATTGGCATCATTTTGGGTTATTTGTTCCGCACATTTACCAGCTACGGTTGAACCGAGATGCAACTGCAAAGGCTTGACGGTCGCCAATGGAACGGCCGTTAGCCTAAAGTGCAAAACGTCGCACGTAACGATGGACTGAGCGCACTGAAGTATACCCATCAAGTCGTCCAGGCTGTTTTTTATGTCCCCCTACGGGGGGTAAACCGAGTCCTTATCATTTCCAGGGTGAACCGATTTGAGCAGCCACTCTCCGCAACAGCAAACTTGGAGCCAACGGTTTGAATCGGCGCTCCATCCTGCGATCGCTCTGTTTAATGCCAGCATTGGCTTTGACATTGAGCTAATTGAATATGACATCACCGGGTCGCAGGCCCATGCCAAAATGTTGGCCAAGACTGGGATCATCTCGGCGGAAGAGGGTGAAACTCTGGTGGCGGGGTTAGAGCAAGTGCGGCAAGAGCATCGCCGGGGTGACTTCACGCCGGGTGTAGAGGCCGAAGACGTACACTTTGCCGTCGAGCGTCGTCTGACGGAAATTGTGGGCGATGTCGGCAAAAAGCTGCATACGGCGCGATCGCGCAACGACCAGGTGGGCACCGACACCCGCCTCTACCTGCGGGATCAAATCCAGCAGATCCAAAGCCAGATTCGCGAATTTCAGACCGTGCTGCTCGATTTGGCCGAGCAAAACGTCGAAACGTTGATTCCAGGCTACACCCACCTCCAGCGGGCTCAGCCTGTCAGCCTAGCCCACCACCTGTTGGCCTATGTAGAGATGACCCAGCGCGACTGGGAGCGCCTCGGCGATGTCTACAAGCGGGTTAACCTATCCCCCCTAGGCTCAGGGGCTTTGGCTGGCACGACCTTTCCGATCGATCGCCACTACACCGCCGAGCTGCTCCAGTTTGGTGGGATTTATGCCAACAGCCTCGATGGGGTCAGCGATCGCGACTTTGCCATTGAGTTTGTCTGCGCCGCCAGCCTGATCATGGTGCACCTGTCGCGCCTGTCGGAAGAAGTGATTTTCTGGGCTTCAGAAGAGTTTCGCTTTATCACCCTCAACGATAGCTGCGCCACCGGCTCTAGCATCATGCCCCAAAAGAAAAATCCTGACGTGCCCGAGCTGGTGCGCGGCAAAACCGGGCGTGTTTTTGGGCACCTGCAAGGGCTGCTGGTGTTGATGAAGGGGCTACCGCTGGCCTACAACAAAGACCTGCAAGAAGACAAAGAAGCTCTGTTCGACAGCGTTAAAACGGTTCGGGCTTGCCTAGAGGCGATGACCATTTTGATGCGCGAGGGCTTAGTGTTTCGCCCAGAGCGGCTTAACGATGCTGTCACCGAAGACTTTTCTAATGCCACGGATGTGGCCGATTATCTGGCGTCCAAGGGTGTGCCCTTCCGCGAGGCCTACAACTTGGTGGGCAAGGTGGTCAAAACCTCGCTAGCGGCAGGTAAGCTGCTCAAACACCTCACCCTAGAGGAATGGCAAGCCCTCCACCCGGCCTTTGACCAAGATATCTATCAGGCGATCGCCCCCCGGCAGGTTGTGGCTGCCCGCAATAGCTACGGTGGTACCGGGTTCGACCAAGTGCGGCAGGCTTTGAGCATGGCTCGACAGCGGCTGTCGTCATATCCTCTACAGCTTTAGCGAAATCACTATTAGCAAAATCACCCCCTGTAATCTCACAGGGGGTGATTTTGCTCATGGCAATATTACTGGCAATATCACAGATGGCAGCCCCACAGAAGAGGATTACTCTGCGGTTTCAGGCTGGGGTGGGGCGATCGCCAGTTCAACATTGGGCATTGCCTCATTCGGCGTGGTCGCCTCCGGCTCAGGCACCTGGGCCACCAGCTTTAGCTTGGCATAAAACTCGGTTGCCTCGACCGCAGGCGTAAACCGATCGATCGGGTGCTTGGCCGCATCGCGCTTAAACTGAATGCCTGCATGGAGAGCGTTGATATCTTCGAGCTGCATCGGCTTGAATGGCTGAATGGCATACTCGGGCTTGGCCGCCCCACCCAATAGCGCCCCTGATCCAGAAGCTGCCCTCGATACCGCCCCTGAAGTAGATGTAGCCGCAGATGCCGCCTTAGATACCGCTGTAGACGCCTCCGCGGACGACACTGTAAAAGATGCAGACGCCGGAGACACGGCTGGGGCGATCGCTCCAGTGGTAGCATCAGCCGCAGCAGGGTGCGGTTCGCGGGCTGGCTCAGGGCTAAACGGATGGGACTGAATCGGGCTCGGGGTCGGCTGATGGGTGGCGAGGGGAAAATCGCCCGATGGCGCGTAGTCAAGCCTGGGGGGCTCGGGCGCTGGAGCCGGGGTCGCTGCTGGTGTCCCCAAGGGAATCACCGACAGCCCGCGCGGAAACTGGCCGCAAACAATCCGCTCAAACTCTAAGTTGAAATGCTGACGTGGCTGCCCTCGACGCTGCCACATAGAGAGAATTTGGTCTACCGATACAGCCTTGTAGCGCCCCTGATAAAGCGCTTCGATCACCGCAGCCCGCAGCCAATTGGCCGGATAGTGGCGCAGCCAATGGATCACGAGTTGCGCGCTGGTATAGCCGTCTAAGTCAAAGCTATAGTGCGTCAGCAAGGTCGTAATTTCAAGCGCGGCTGGGTCGTTTGACAAGTCGGTCATGGGCAATGCCAAAGAATTAGGGTCGAATGGGGTACACTACCGCTTGGGTTATCGCCAATCCGGTTAACGCACTGAACGGAATCTCCCTCCCACTTTAAATGAACCGCCCAATTGTGACGGGTTAATTTGGATCTAATTTCGGGATCGCGGCACGCCGCCATCTAGGGCTCCGGTATCGAGCCCCGAAAAGGGCTCGGGGGTGCCGTTCCAATTGAAGTCGCTGATGCGGAAGGTGAGGGCTCCCGTTTCCCGCACTGGATTAAACAGCAGGGCGATCGCATAGGTGCGGCGGCTGTATTCCAGAATATAGGTTGTGTCGATCTCGCGATCGCGATCGAGGTTGATCGACGTTTGAAAGCCAAACCGGAACGGGCCGTAGATTTGCTGCAAGAAGTTGGCCGAGATCACGCGCTCGTCGACAAATCGGTCAAAGAGGAAGGGCGACTCACCCTCACGCACAGCTTGAGAATAGGTGACGTTAAAGGCCGTATAGTCAAAGGCCGGACGGGAGAAATGGCCAAACTGCCCTTGCAGCCCAATGCTGCCGGTTAGGGAGGCCTGGGTGTCGCCGCTGGTGTAGTGGCTCAATACTCCCCGCAGCCCCGCCACAATTTGCAGGTAGGGAACGACGGGGATCGGCGTGTAGCGCAACCCCTCGGTGGGAGTAGGAGGCAACGGCTGGTCGGCCCAAAGCAAAAAGCCTCGGCTTAAAGCCGCACTCGCTTGAAACCGGCCAAGATCGATGCGGTTATTGTCGCGGAAGGCGATTGGCGGCAGCAGGTCTTGTCGATCGGTGTTGGCGTTAATGTATTGGGCCCCGACCTGATAGCTCAAGCCGATCCCCGATCGTCCCAGACGGATAAAGGAAGAGGTCAACACAAACCCTAGACTACTCTGGACGTTTTGAAAGCCCAGCGACCCGTTAAACAGGCGATCGCGGTAGCTATACTCTAGTGCTAGGGTATGAGGCCCAATCGGCGTTCTAAACTGCCGCTGCGCCCGGACGCTGGCCCGCAGGTTGGTGTCGAGTTCCTCTAGATCAAGGCTGCTCAACGATACATTCGCGCGGACAAAGGTGAGGGGATCGGGCGTCATTTCTAACCGCCCCACTAGCCCATAGCTCGATGCTTCTAGCACGTCGCCATTGCCCTCAAACAGGGCCCGCTGCACCAAAAATTGGGGGCGAATGCTGAGCCGCACGCCGGGTGATGAAATCAGGTCAAAGGTGCGCTGGATAAATAAACCGTCGCGGTCAGGCTGGTCAAAGCCAATCTGAAATAGTCCGGAATCGCGCTGGCGATCGTCAATGATAATGCGATCGCGCAACAGCGGCAGAGAGAAGCCGCGATCGAACACAGCGCGGGGGCGTCGAGCGCGAATTTCGCTGCGGGTGGGGGATAGGCGGGTAAACCGCACGCGGGACGATCGCAGTTCTAGCTCGGGCGGTGAAAACGGATCGTTGGTCAGGCGGACGTTGGTCGCTACCCAGTTTTCACCATCCAGCTCAATATTTTCGGCCTCAAACCGCAGGCGGCGCAGTTCGCCGGCCGCGCCCGCCGTGCTGCTGGAACGAATTCGCCCGGTGCCGAGGCTAAAGGCTAACCCCCGAGAGGCCGTGACATCGCGCAGTGGCTGCTCGGCCAATACTAAATCAGAGAAGGTAATGCCCGCAGAACCCGCAGAAACATCGCTGGGCAAGGCCGGGCCGAGGTCTGTGCCAGTCGACGGCAGATAGATTTCACCCCGTGCCCCCGACAGCGTGCCTACTTCCTGCCCCAGGTTATAGGTGAAGCGATCGCCCCGAATCACTTGCTGTCCGCGGGTCAACACCACATTACCCTCGGCATAGGCCGTGCGGTTGGGCAGATTAACCCGCAGGCGATCGCCCGCCAGGGTGCCATTGCGAAAGCGCATTACCGCATTGCCTTCGGCATAAAAAATGCGGCGCAGGGTGTCGTATTCCTGGCGATCGGAGCTAAGCTCGATCAAATCCTCAGCCGGTGCAGGTACCGGAATCTCCACGCCGGGGGTCAGCGTGGGATCGCTGGAGTTTGGGGTGGTGGTTGGCTCAGTGGTCGCATTGGGGTCGGCCGCTCCCTCAATATCGAGCGGCGGCGGGTTGAGAGAATCTTCTGGGCCAGGAATAACAATGGTCTGCCCCGACTCGCCAGATGGCGTAATCTCGGGAGGTGGCAGGCGGTCAGCCTGGGCGATGAGGCGGTCGAGGGCAGAGAGGGGAGCCTGGGTCTGGATTTCGCGATCGCCCAGGGGAAGGTTGGCAATTTGCGCCATGATTGGCAGCGGCGTCACAATCCATTCAGGCTCAACCTGGGCAATGCCATAGCGCATGGCCTGTGTTCCTGTGTCCTCTGCTCCCATCCCATCTGCACCTGCGGCATCTGGCTCTAGAGCATCGGCAAAGGCATTGATTTCCATGGCCGGGCCGAGCGGCACCGCACTGGCGATCGCCCCGGCTAGTTCTGCAGGGGGTGGGGCGGCTGGCTGAGTTGAGACAGACACAGGGCGCGCCGCCTGACGACGTGACAAGATGCTGCTGGGACGAACAGGTTCTGATTTGGCACGGTCGGGCAGCAAGGTCTCCGACCAGTGGGGTGCAGACTGCTCAGGCAGAGGGGGCGATGACAGCGATAGCGTTGAAGCCGTTAAAGATATTTCCGGCGAAGTCTCTGGCGAAGTTTCTAGCAGAGTCTCTGGCGAAGTCTTGGCCCCAGCGTCGGCAGCGTGGGAAAAATGCAAAACAGCCCCACCGGCCCCAGAGGGATTAACCACCGAGGCTGCTGGAGCTGCTGGAGCTGTTGGAGTAGAGGCTGCTTGGGTAGAGTCCTCAGGTGAAAGGATAGTAACCACCGGAGGTGGAGCTGGGGGCGGAACCGGGTAGGGCATACTTAGTAAAACAACTCATGCGGACAGCCCGGACGCTTTGTTTCAGCCGTCCTCAACGCAGGCAAACCGATTAAACAACAATTCGCAGAATAATTCAACGCGATACTATTCCAAATCCCGGCGGTTTGGGTTGCGCGATGGGTCATTCGACAAGAAGCCAAAGACAAACAGCCCTACAAAAAAGGCAACCGTGATATAAACAGCAATCTTAAGCGTTAGCATGTCAAGCTCTCCAAGAACAGGCATTTTCAATCATATCGGAAGGGTGCCCCCTGCAACCGATGCGTATTGGTGTTTTTTCGAGGGGAACTGCGGGTTTGACCAGGGAGAACGGGTCTTACTCCACACAGGCTGGCTATAAATAGGGCTGTATCGGGGTGTGTTAAGGCTATATCGGGGCTATATCGGGGCTGTATCGGCTGCGTTACGAGCTAGAAGGTAGACGCGATCGCCTTGTAAAACGTTCCTGCCCCGTTTGTGCTTGTTCCTTTGACCCCTTACACCGAGTCAGAGCCTGTTCCCTTCCTCCAATTCCTTG
>DATNOW010000643.1:0-5158 GCA_036703515.1 Chroococcidiopsis sp. | reverse complement strand
GCCGCGAGAAACTGCCGCCGAGTCAGTCGGGCCGTGGCAAGCTCTAATTGCGATCGCCCTTCTTGCCACTGGGACTGGCTGCGGGCCAGCTCCGCCTCGGCTTTAGCGATATCTTCGGGGCGGTTACCGGCCAAGCGTTCGGCCAGTTCGGCCTGCGATCGCGCCAACGCCGCCCGATATTGAGCGACCTGCGCCTGAATCTGCTGATCATCCATCCGGGCGATTAGCTGCCCCGCCGCGATGCGATCGCCCTCGCGCACCAGCAGTTCCACAATTCTGCCGTCTTCTTTAGGGCTGAGGTTGATAGTCCGCACCGGCTGCACCGAGCCATTGGCCCTGATTTGAATCGGCAGCGTGCCGTATTGCACGACTACGGTATCGCTGGCCCTATCGCTAGCCAAGTTAATTTGCGAGGACGACCTGAGGGGCAAGAAATTGGCAATAACCACGGCAGCACCCGCCACGCCCACGGCCGTGATGGCGATCGCCCAGGGTTTCAACCTAAACCCAAATCGGCGGGCTGGGGTGGGCGCAGAGGAGGGAGATTGTATCGAAGCAGGAGATTGCATAGGAGAAAATCGCCGTTGCTGAATCAGGAAAGGATTTGTATCGTCTAGAGCGCGAGCGCGACGCTCCCACACCCAGAGAATTGCAGGATGGGGGCGTGCAAGCGTCTCGCTCGTGTTTTTCTAGGCAAGGCTCAAATTAAGCCGGTTTGCAGGGCCAACACGGCCGCCTGGAGGCGATGGTTCACCCCCAATTTGTTTAAAATGGCGCGCACGTGACTTTTGACCGTGCTCTGGCTGACGTAGAGAATATTGGCAATTTCGGGATTGCTGTGCCCCTCCACAATCAGCGTTAAAACCTCATACTCACGCGTCGAAAGGCTAGGAGGAATCGTGCGAACGGTGTGGGTGAGTGTCATAGTGCTATGGGTAAACTCGTAACCCTAATTTAGTCAGCATGACGACAAAACACCTGTCACTCTAGCCATAAAAATCCATGACTCTAGTCATTGTTCTGGTCAAGGTGGGGCGTGGCGTGGCGCGTTTCTGGCAAAAGTCTGGTGCTGCCTTCGTTGTGTTTGCCTTCGTTGCCTTCGGGCGCTTCTGGGGCAATGGCGGTTGTCAGCTCAACAGGCTATGCTAGTATGAGTTGTGGTCTCACGGTTTAGCCGTGCAGATTTATTACGGGATGTAGCGCAGCTTGGTAGCGCGCCTGCTTTGGGAGCAGGATGTCGCAGGTTCAAATCCTGTCATCCCGATTGCTAAATGACTTCATATTTGAAAAGGCGTCTTGCTTATAGCAAGACGCCTTTTAGTGTGACTGATATTCATGCAGTAGAAGATATCTGAATCGATAGATGGCGTGGAACAGGGCAGGCAGTCACGAAGCGGCTACGGGATACCCATTTTCGGCCAGGCGTTGCTCAACCTTAAGGGCGGCCCGACGGGCGATCGCCGCTTTTACGGGTTGATGCCGACGGCATTGGTGGAACACTCGCCATTGCTCTTTGCGCTGCTGCAATAGGAGGGAGAGTTCGGTTTTGGACATCGCTTGATCCTCCAAATCTCAATGGGTTGACTTCAGCTTATGGACTTCAGCATAGAAGACTGCGCCGGGTGGCTCACTCCTGCGATGAGTTCACCCAAATGGATGAATTGCCAGGAGTGATTAATAAATTTAAACTCTTGCCTTGCAAAACCTAAGGCGCAGGAGCGATCGCCAAGGTGCAACAGTCCTCTACCATGATTAAACATCGTAAAGAACGTTTAATCAACCTAACGATCCCACTTTCGGTCGTAACGATCCGATCGACGTGGAATCCACTGTTTTAGAGTGCCCCAATTGTTTTCTCAGGTGTGCTATCGTCACTCATAATTCATAGCAGCCGATTGGTTCTATTTAAGAAAAAGTTAAGCAAAACTTATCTTTGCTGCCCTCTCGCTCTCCCTCTCGCTCTCCCGCGTTCCCACCCTCCCCCTCCCGTGCTCGTCGAACCCTCCCCTCCCACCCATCGTCGTCTTCGCCCCCAGATTGGGCTTTATGCATCGCTGCTGCCGCCCTTGCTGTGGATGTCGCTGCTGTATTTTGTGCCGCTGGCGATTTTGATTGCCTACAGCGTGTGGCGGCTTGAGGCCTTTGATATCGTCAAAGAGTTTAGCCTGGTCAACTTTAGGGCGATCGCCACCAATCCGTCTTACCTGACGGTGATTGCCCGCACCCTGGGCACTGCCCTCAGCGTCACCCTAATCGACATCGTGATTGCGCTGCCGCTGGGCTATTTCATCGCTAAGCACAGCGGTCGCTACCAAACCCTGCTGACGATTTTGGTAATCTTGCCGCTGTGGTCGAGCTATCTGGTGCGCGTCTTTGCCTGGAAAATTATTTTGGGCTACAACGGCATTCTCAATACGGCGCTGCTGTCCCTCGGCATTCTCAAAGCGCCCAGTTCGATTTTTCTCTACAACCAGTTTTCGACCACGCTAACCTTTGTCCATGTCTGGCTGCCGTTTATGATTTTGCCGGTGATCACGGCCTTCGAGAAGCTGCCCAATAGCTTGCTCGAAGCCTCCGCTGACCTCAACGCGCCGCCCTGGGTGACGGTGCGCCGGGTAACGCTGCCTTTGGTGATGCCGGGGGTGCTGGCGGGATCGATCAACGTGTTTGCCCTGACCATGGGCGATTTTATTACCCCAAGTCTGGTGGGTAGCCCCAGCGGCATTATGTTGGGCAACCTGATTTCGTCGCAGTTTGGGGTGTCTTACAACTGGCCGCTGGGGGCGGCGTTTTCGCTGGTGGTGATGCTGATTGTGTTCTCAGGACTGGCGATCGCCCTCAAACGGGGTGCCCTCAATAGCTTGTAAAGCCTGCGCATTGAATCAAAACCTGACCCGTCTATGACCTCTGCTCCTGTTGCTGCTGCCCCCCTGCCCGCTGCCCGCCGCACTCAGTCTCGCCCTTGGCTGCTGGCGAGTTGGAGTGCGCTGGCGTTTGCCTTTTTGTATCTGCCCATTGCCGTGCTGGTGATGATCAGCTTCAACGACTCGCGGATTTTGTCGCTGCCGCTGAAAGGCTTTACGACGGGCTGGTATCGCTTGGCCTTTGCCGATTTGCCGCTGCGGGTGGCCCTGGTCAACTCGGTTAAAGTGGCGGCGATCGCCACCGTCTTAGCCACGCTGTTTGGGCTATTGGCCGGGTTTGCGATTTATCGCTATCAGTTTTGGGGCAAAAACGCCTTTCGGATTGCCCTCAACCTGCCGATTTTGCTGCCGGGGATCGTGACGGGAGTGGCGATGCTGTCCTATTTTTCCGATTTGGGGCTAGAGTTATCGCTGTGGACAGTGATTTTGGGCCATGCCATGTTTGGCTTGCCGGTAGCGCTGGGGCCCATCTTGACGCGGCTCAACCAGTTTCCCCGCAGCCTCGAAGAAGCGGCCTACGATCTGGGGGCGACTCCGCCGCAGGTGTTTCGGGATGTGATTTTTCCGTACATCCGCAGCGCCGTGATTGCCGGAGCATTGCTGGCTTTTACCCTATCCTTTGATGAGGTGGTGGTGACGATCTTTTTGACCGGGCGCGACAACACCCTGCCGATGGAAATTTGGGCCCGGCTGCGTACCTCGATCACCCCCGAAATTGCGGCGATCGCCACCCTAATTTTGGTGGCCAGCACGGTTTTAGTTTTGCTCAGCCAATGGCTGAGCGCAGAGGAAGGATCATCCCGATGAACGACAGCAGCATCGTCTATCTCGATCAGGTCAGCAAAATTTATGGCAGCGGGGCCAGTGAAGTGTATGCGGCCAAAAACGTCACCCTCGCCATCCAGCCCGGTGAGTTTTTTTCGCTGCTGGGGTCGAGTGGCTCTGGCAAAACCACCACCCTGCGCCTGATCGGTGGGTTTGAAATTCCCGACTATGGGCAGGTTTGGATCGGCGGCGAGCAAGTCACCACCCTGCCGCCCTATCGCCGCAGCGTCCACACGGTATTCCAAAACTATGCCCTGTTTCCCCACCTCAGCGTGTCCGAAAATATCGCCTATCCGCTGCGGATTGCCCAGGTGCCCAAGAAGTTGACCAGTGCTGAGATTGCGCCCCGCGTCCAAGAGGCCCTAGAGATGTTTCGCATTAGCGGGTTGGGCGATCGCCGCCCCAGCCAGCTATCGGGCGGGCAGCAGCAGCGGGTGGCCCTAGCGCGGGCCTTGATCAGCCGCCCCAAGGTGCTGCTGCTAGATGAACCGCTGTCGGCCCTCGATGCCAAAATCCGCCAAGAGGTGCGGCAAGAGCTGCGCGACCTCCAGCGCCAAACCAACCTCACCTTTGTCTACGTCACCCACGACCAAGAAGAAGCCCTGGCCCTAAGCGATCGCATCGCTGTCATGTCTCAGGGGCAGGTCGAGCAGGTGGGTAAACCCAGCGAGATCTACGATCGCCCCGCCACCCCCTTTGTGGCCCAGTTTATCGGCAAGGCTAATTTTTTCCAGGGGACGGTGCGTGTCGTTGAGCCCCCCGCAGCGGCAAATTCAGCGGCAAATCCAATAGCCAATTCAGTAGCAACTGCAGCGCCAGAATTAGCGGCCACGGTGAAAGTAGAAGTCAATGGCACCATAATCGAGGCGATCGCCCCCGTGCGCGCAGCCACTCCCACCCCCACCCTCGGACAAAGCGTCACCCTGATGGTGCGCCCCGAGCGCATTCAAATCCACCCGGCCGCCGCCGAACTTTCCACCGAACTTTCCACCGAACCCGCACCCGCAGGCGAGAACCGAGTCACCGGCAAACGAACCAGCATCACCTACATTGGGCAACTGCTAGAGTCCCACATCGACACGCCCATCGGGCGGATTTGGGTGACTCAGCTGGCCGGGCAAACCGAAGGCAGCGATACGCTCACCCTGGCCTGGAGCGCCCGCGATTGCATTGTCCTGGTCTAGCATTGTCCTGTTCTAGATCGTTTAGATTAGTGCCCGAGTCTCGTGCCCTGTTTAGATCTGCGCCCTGCTTAACCATGGACATTTTGGAAATCCGTCCCACTCGGCTGAAGCTGCGCCACCGGCCGATCAAACTGTGGCTGTGGGGCGCATTTTTTATGGGTTTGGGCGCAGTCACGCTGATCAACGCCCTCGGGTTAATGACAGCCTCGGCCCAACTGCACTGCG
>DATNOW010000642.1:0-3220 GCA_036703515.1 Chroococcidiopsis sp. | reverse complement strand
TTAGAGCGGGGGGTGCGCCCAATCGGTGACTGGTCGATCACGATCGCCTTGTCGAGGGCGTTGAGCCCCTTGACTTCATCCATTTCCTTGGGCTGGGGTACCTTATGCCCAAAGTGGTTTTGCAGGGCGGGATAGAGCAGTTCGTTGATCAGCGTTGACTTGCCCGACCCCGATACGCCCGTGACGGAAACCAGCTTGCCGAGGGGAATATCCACGTCGATCTGCTTCAGGTTGTTGCGGCGAGCGCTGCGGATTTTGAGGCTGAGCCCGTTGCCCTTGCGCCGTTCGGCGGGGGTGTGGATAACGCGCCGCCCCGAGAGGTAAGCCCCCGTCAACGACTCTTCCGATTGCAGCAGCCCGTCGAGGTCACCGCTAGACACAATCCGCCCACCGTGGACGCCCGCACCGGGGCCAATGTCCACCAAGTAGTCGGCCGCCCGAATCGTATCTTCGTCGTGCTCGACCACAATCAGCGTATTGCCCAGGTCGCGCAGGCGGGTGAGGGTGGCCAAGAGGCGATCGTTGTCGCGCTGGTGCAGCCCAATGCTCGGTTCATCGAGCACGTACAGCACCCCCGTTAGCCCCGAGCCGATCTGCGTGGCCAGGCGAATCCGCTGGGCTTCGCCGCCCGATAGGGTCATGGCGGTGCGGTCGAGGGTGAGGTAGTCAAGCCCGACATCGAGCAAAAACTGGAGCCGCGATCGCACTTCCTTGAGGGCCAGGTCGCCGATTTGGGCTTGGCGCGCAGTCATCTGCATATTGTTGACGCGGTTGAGGCTTTCGCGGATGGAAACGCTGCTCAAATCCTTGAGCCGATATTGCCCAAGGCGCACCGCTAAAGCTTCTGGCTTGAGGCGATCGCCGCCGCAGACCTCGCAGGGCTGATCGACCAAAAACTGCTCTAGCTTTTGCTTAAACATCTCGGAGGTCGACTCGCGATATTGCCGATCGAGCATCGGCAGCACCCCCTCATAGCGGCGCTGATAGCCCTTGGCTTCGCGGTAGCGCGAATCGGTTTCGATGTAGATTTTTTCGTCGGAGCCGTGCAAAATCACCTGCTGCTGGTCGGGGGTCAGCTTCTCCCACGGGGTCTGGATTTCAAACCCAAAGGCTTGCCCGACGCTGTAGAGCAGCGAAAAATAGTAGGTGTTGTCGCGCTCAGACCAGGGGGCGATCGCCGCATAGACCGGCAGCTTGGGATCAGGCACCACCAGCTCAGCCGAGAAGGTGCGCAGGGTGCCAAGCCCGTGGCAGTTGGGGCACGCGCCGTAGGGCGAGTTAAACGAAAACAGTCGAGGCGACAGTTCTTCCATGACTGCGCCATGTTCGGGGCAGGCAAAGTTTTCGGAAAACACCAGCTCGATCGACTTGGGTTTGTCGTCGTCGTCCTCTTGACCGTAGCGGCCCGCCGGTTCTGCGGCCATGGATGGCAGTACTGCGAGCTGCAAGTCGGGATTGAGAGGTACTACGTTGCTGTTGTCCGAGGGCAGCACCTCAATGATGGCGACGCCCTCTGAACGCTTCAGACAGGTCGACAGCGAGTCTACCAACCGCTCTTGGATGTTGTCTTTTTTAACCAGGCGATCGACCACAATTTCAATATTGTGGAACTGATTTTTTTCTAGCTCAATGTTGTCGCTCAGTTCGCGCACTTCGCCATCGACCCGCACCCGCACAAAACCCTCCGCCGCTAACCCCGACAGCAGCTTTTTGTGGGTGCCTTTTTTGCCGCGCACCACGGGAGCCAGAATTTGAAACCGCGTGCGGTCGGGCAGTTGGACAATCCGATCGACCATTTCATCAATGCTCTGGGGCACAATGGAGCGATCGCAATGGGGGCAGTGAGGTTCGCCCGCCCGCCCGTAGAGCAAGCGCAGGTAGTCGTAGATTTCGGTAACGGTGCCCACCGTCGAGCGGGGGTTGTGGGAGGTCGATTTTTGGTCGATGGAGATCGCCGGACTCAGACCCTCAATGGCATCGACATCAGGCTTATCAACCTGACCCAAAAACTGACGGGCGTAGGCGCTCAGTGACTCGACATAGCGGCGCTGCCCTTCCGCAAAGATGGTATCAAAGGCCAGCGACGACTTACCCGACCCCGACACGCCGGTAAACACAATCAGGCGATCGCGCGGGATTTCCAGATCAATATTTTTGAGGTTGTGCTGCCGCGCCCCCCGGATGCGAATGCAGTTTTCAGGATCGATCGCCGTTGGCAACCGATCAGACAGCGATGGCACAGCCTTGGCTTTTGCAGAAGCCGCTGTTTTCTTAGCCTGCCCCGATGCCTTGCCTTTACCGTTTTTGCCACCGTTTTTGCCATTGGCTTGGCCATTGGTGGATGGAGATGGCAAACCCATTGACACGTCCTCAGAATTGAGCGCCGAGGGCGTAGAACTCTCTCCGGTAGACTTGGACATAGGAGCAACAGCAAGCTAAAACGCAACAGATTTTAACAATTGTATCGCTTAGCTCCGATTAATCGGCGTTAATCGGAAACAGATGCAGCGCACTGTTGCCATCCTACCGCGATCGCCCCCAAATTAGTACATCAGTTCGGAGAGATGAACGGCTGCGGTTTGTAGCGTCGCCACTGGTAACGGCGGCTAGAATTTGGAGCATGTGCGATCGCCTATCTTGCCCATGACTACTCAAAGCCCGTATATTTCGCGTCCCCATGTCGAAGAATTACTAGAAGCCTTGGCGCTAGCGCTAACCCAGCCTGCCCAGCAGCCTGTGGTGTTTCATGCCTGGGGCATTGGTGGGGTGGGCAAATCGACCCTAACCCGCAATGTGAGCGATCGGCATCGGGGCAGCGCCCACATTGCCACGGTTTCCTTTGGCTTAACGGAGAATGTTGACGACCCATTGGCACTGATGGTCAATCTCTACAGCCAGATTGTGCAGCCTGATGGGTGGAACAGCGATCCCTTTCACGATCGGTATGACCTCTATCGAGAAACGCTCTCCAAACTGGAAACCGAGACTGTCTCTGGCAAAGGCATTGTTGGCGAGGAGCAGATTAAGCACGTCAAGCAACTGGCCAGCCTTGTCGCGGGTGTAGGCGGTGAGTTTTTGCTGCCAGAATTGGGCAAAAAACTCTTAGAAACAGGTATCGATCGCAGCATTGATGCGTCTGTTGCCTTTCTGTCATTGAAAGATAGCGTGGTGCAACTTTTGCAGCAACATCATGCCACCAAACGCGACAAAGCTCTGCGCG
>DATNOW010000641.1:0-4232 GCA_036703515.1 Chroococcidiopsis sp. | reverse complement strand
CGATGACGGCGTCTTCGCTCTGGGTATTCGCACCTTAGCCAATACCCTAGCCGCCGCCGGTCATCAAGTCACCGTCGTCTGCCCCGACCGCGAGCGCTCCGCCACCGGGCACGGGCTGACCCTGCACGATCCCATCCGGGCCGAACGCGTAGACGCCATCTTTCACCCCGACGTCCACGCTTGGGCCTGCTCTGGCACCCCCTCCGACTGCGTCAAACTGGCCCTTGGGGCACTGCTCGACAGCCCCCCCGACATCGTCCTCTCAGGCATCAACCACGGCTCCAACTTGGGCACCGATGTGCTTTATTCCGGAACCGTCTCCGCCGCTATGGAAGGAGTAATAGAGGGCATTCCCAGCGTTGCCTTGAGTTTGGCCAGCTTTGCCTGCCAAGAATTTCAGCCCGCTGCCGACTTTGCCCGCACCCTCGTATCCCATCTCGGTCAGCATCCCTTACCCCAGCCCAAATTGCTCAACGTCAACATCCCCGCCGTCAGTCAAAGCGAAATCGCAGGCGTCATGGTCACTCGTCAAGGCATTCGGCGCTATTTCGATCTGTTTGAAAAACGCGTTGATCCCCGTGGCAAAACCTACTATTGGCTAGCCGGAGAAGTGATCGAAGACATCGACGACACCGAATTTGAAATTTCTGCGGCAAAAACGATGGAGCTATCCGGAATCGACCCCGATCGGATTGATAAAACTATGACAGACGTGCAGGCGATTCGTCATAACTACATCACCATCACGCCGCTGCAATATAATTTGACATGCATCTCAGGGTTAGTTAGTGTGCAACAGTGGCAGCGAAATTGGTCAAATCACCCCTAAGGATTCGGTAGAATCTTGACAAAGGGAGACTAGACTGTAGCAAGAGTGTAGAATCTTGGAATTAGGCCGAGCAATTTCTACCTGATTTGGGCACGCTCAATTTAAGGTAAGACACTGGCGGGAGCACTACCAATCATCCGCACACGATGATTTTCTAAAGAATCACACTTGCTCGATTTGGGTTGACATACTATTTAGTTAAGCCATCAACGTCTGGGAGTGAGGCTCGCTTGTTGAGACTTAGCGGAAGCTGATAAGAGACACTCATGCCTATCATGCAAAACCAATTCACCGTTCATTTCTGGGGCGTTAGGGGTAGTATCGCTTGTCCTGGAGCCGAAACGGTGCGATACGGCGGAAATACGTCCTGCATTGAGATGAGGGTAGCCGGTCATCGGCTGATCTTTGATGGCGGCACGGGGCTGCGCGTCTTGGGGCAAACCCTACTGCGCGAAATGCCCATCGAAGCGCACATGTTTTTTACCCATTCTCACTGGGATCACATCCAGGGGTTTCCGTTCTTCGTCCCGGCGTTCATCAAGAGCAATCGGTTTAAAATCTACGGCACGATCGCACCCAACGGTTCGACCATTGAGCAGCGACTCAACGACCAGATGCTCCACCCCAACTTCCCGGTGCCGCTGCAAATCATGGGGGCTGACCTCACCTTCAGCGACATTGAAGTGGGTGAGCCCGTGCAAATTGGCGATATTTTGATCGAAAACGCGCTGCTCAACCATCCTGGCGAAGCCATTGGCTATCGCGTTAGTTGGAATGGTCATGCAGCAGCCTATATCTCTGACACCGAGCATTTTCCCGATCGCCTCGACGAAAATGTGCTCTGGCTTTGCCGTAACGCCGATGTCATGATCTACGATGCCACCTACACCGATGAAGAGTATTACTCTGAAAAATCGAGCAAGGTCGGCTGGGGGCATTCGACTTGGCAAGAAGCCGTCAAGCTAGCAAAGGCGGCCGGGGTGCGGAAGCTGGTCATTTTCCACCATGATCCGCTGCACAGCGACGACTTTATGGATCAGGTCAAAGAAGACACCGCCAAGCAGTTTCCCAATAGCGTGGTGGCATGGGAAGGGTTAGAGCTAGACCTGCTGAGTTTTCCGAAGGTGACGGCAGAGACGGTTTCGGCTTAACGGTTTTGGTTTAACAGTTTTGGTTTAACAGTTTTGGTTTAACAGTTTCAGCTTAAACAATTGTCCTGATTGACAGCTAGACCAATCTGCGGCTGAACAGCTTTGCGTCGACTGGTTTGCGGCTCAACAAACCGACCAATAACCTGTTTTACTAAATCGGACGTTTGACCGCTAGGTCATCGGCTAATTTAGGTCATGGGCTAATTCATAGACGTGATTTTTGGATAGAAGGACTGCAATTGTCCCTTCATGTGTCAAAATGTTAAGCGTGTGGATTTCCGCTTCTTTCGACACAGTTAGAACTCCAACTCGCATTGCCCTAGGAAACTTTGACGGCATCCATCTGGGGCATCAATGGGTGATGCGACCAATTCTGCATTCAGTGGCGACGGGTGTGCCAACGGTTGTCACCTTCCACCCACACCCCCAAGCATTTTTTACCGGGCAGCAGCGCGAACTGCTGACCCCACTCAGCGAAAAGGCTGTAGTGCTGAGCGATTTGGGCATCGAGCAACTGGTGCTGCTGCCGTTTGATCAGGTGCTCGCGACCCTCACCCCACAGGAATTTGTGGAAGATATTTTGCTGACCAAGCTGCAAGCGCAAGAGATCAGCGTCGGGCAAGATTTTCGCTTTGGGCGATCGCGTTCCGGCACGGTGGCCGATCTAGAGGCGATCGCCACGGCCCGCGGCATCACCGTCCACATTGCCTCGCTCTATACCCATGGGCACGAGCGCGTCAGCAGTTCGGCCATTCGTGAGGCCCTGACGCAGGGTGATCTGGAGCGCGTCACCTGCCTGCTGGGGCGAACCTATACGCTGATGGGCGAAGTCGTTCAGGGGCAGCAATTGGGGCATCGTCTGGGCTTTCCGACCGCTAACCTCAGCCTGCCGCCCGAAAAATTTATCCCCCGTCATGGCGTTTATGTGGTTCGGGTGCACAATGCCCTGTGGGGCGACGACACCCAGCCTGGGGTGATGAATATTGGGGTGCGCCCTACCGTGGATGGCGCAAAGCTAAGCGCCGAAGTGCATCTGCTCGACTGGGTCGGCAACCTCTATGGTCAAACCTTGACCGTGAGCCTAGACCAGTTTCTTCGCCCTGAGCAAAAATTTGCATCGCTAGACGCTCTCAAGTCCCAAATCCAAGCCGACTGCGAAAAAGCGCGATCGCTCTCCGCCCTTTCTCGGCTGGCGTAGGCTAGAGTGGGTGGAAGATTAGGGATCGACGGGTCGGCTAGCCCCCAGCGCTCCTCGACAGCATTCATTGATATCCACCATTGATATCCACGGATATCCACGATATCCATTCATGTCTACTGATATCCATTCATAGCCACCGATATCTATGGATGGGCTCCTGGTAACCGTTTGGCAGTTCTAACGCACTCACCCTTATGAGACAAAATATCGAACAGTTGACTCAAAACCTCGCTCAAACAATTGTGGGCAAGAGTGAGGCGATTCGCTTAGTCTTGGTGGCCCTATTGTCGGGTGGGCATGCGCTTCTTGAAGATGTGCCGGGGGTGGGCAAAACCCTGCTGGCCAAGTCGCTGGCCCGCTCGATTGATGGCAAATTTCAGCGGGTGCAGTGTACGCCAGATCTGCTGCCGTCCGATGTGACGGGCACGAATATTTGGAATCCGCGGTCGGGAGAGTTTGAGTTTTTGCCAGGGCCAGTATTTGCCAATGTGCTGTTGGCCGATGAAATCAACCGAGCGACGCCGCGCACCCAGTCGGCCCTGCTGGAGGTCATGGAAGAACAGCAGGTTACCATTGATGGCGTGTCGCGCCCGGTGCCCAAGCCGTTTTTTGTGATTGCCACCCAAAACCCGGTGGAATATCAGGGCACCTTTCCGCTCCCCGAAGCTCAAATGGATCGTTTTGCCCTCTCCTTTAGCCTCGGCTACCCCACCGAAACGGATGAATTGCTGATGATGCAGCGTTTGCAGGGTGGCTCAAACCTCGATCAGCTTGCGCCCTGTCTGTCGCTGAGCACAATTCAAGCATTGCGCGATCGCTGTGCTGAAGTGAAGGTTGAAACCCATTTGCAGCAATATATCCTCGACTTAGTCCGGGCGACCCGCCAGGATGAGGAAATTATTTTGGGGGTTAGCCCTCGCGGCACCCTAGCGTTGCATCGGGCCGTCCAAGCGCTAGCCTTTTTAGAAGGGCGTGACTATGCAATTCCCGATGATGTCAAGCTGCTGGCGATTCCTGTGCTGGCCCATCGTATGATCCCGGCGGGCGGGCG
>DATNOW010000640.1:0-3706 GCA_036703515.1 Chroococcidiopsis sp. | reverse complement strand
AGGTTGGAAAATTCACCGACGGTTTCAGCCGACCCCAGCATCAAAAAACCGGTCGATTTGAGTCCATAGTGAAACATGGGCAGGACTCGTTTTTGCAGCGACGCCCCAAAATAAATCATCACGTTGCGGCAGCTAATCAAGTCCATGCGCGAAAAAGGCGGATCGCTGATTAGGTTTTGGCGGGCAAAGACACAGCGTTCGCGTACCGTTTTGGTAATTTGATAGCCGCCATCGATGGGCACAAAAAATCGCTGTAGGCGCTCGGGCGATAGGTCAGCGACCTGACTAGGCAAATAAATTCCGGCCCTGGCCCGATCGATAGCTTGTTCGCTGAGGTCAGTGCCAAAGAGCTGAATTTGGGGCTGACGGGGCTGGTGAGCCAAAAATTCGAATAGACAAATGGCGATCGAGTAGGCTTCTTCACCTGTAGCGCAGCCCGCTACCCAAACGCGGATTGGCATATCGGCAGGGCGATCGCGCAAGAGCAATGGAAATACATCTCGTTTGAGAGCTTCAAAGGCCGAGGCATCCCGAAAAAAGCTGGTGACGTGAATCAAAATCTCTTGATACAACGCCTGCACTTCAGCAGAGTTGTTTTCTAGATATTGAACGTAGTCGGTCAATGCGGTCATGCGGTAGAGGGCCATGCGTCGAGCAATGCGGCGCTGGATCGTCGTGCGTTTGTAGTGGGTAAAGTCAACTCCAAACGACATTTGCAGCAGTGAAAAAATGGTCGAAAATGCATTGCCTTGGTCGTCGGATATTTCCTTGGGCAGGGTTGGCGTTAGCGATGTGACGTAGGGATGGCGGCTAATGCTGGCGATTTCGTCGGCGATCGCCTCTGGGGATAAGACAAAATCGACTTGCCCCGTGGCGATCGCGGTGTTGGGCATACTCGTCACCTGGGCCGAATCTTCGGACTGAGCAAAGGTAATGCCGCCCTCGGCCTTGATCGCTTCTAAGCCGCTGGTGCCATCGCCATCGCCACCTGACAAGATCACCGCGATCGCCTTGTCTCCCCGGTCTGTGGCCAAGGAATTAAAAAAGGTATCAACGGTGCGGCTGATCCTCTGGCTTTTCTCGCGGGTGGTCAGATGCAGGCAACCCTGGGCAATGGTCATAATTGCGTTGGGCGGAATCACATAGACTTGGTTGGGCTCAACGATCATCCCGTCTTGAGCCTCATTCACCGGCATGACCGTCGTGCGGGCCAAAATCTCAGTGAGCAAACTTTTTTGGGTGGGGTCTAGATGCTGCACCAGCACAAAAGCCATGCCGGTATCGGCGGGCAGATGGTTTAAGAGCTGGGTGAATGCCTCTAGTCCACCAGCCGACGCCCCGATCCCCACTACAGGAAAGCGATCGCTAGTTGGCATAGGTGACGGTGACGGGGGCGTATCATTGGACTGGGGCGATCGCGGTGAAGACATAGGAAAGTTGATGACAAAATTGGCAGAAATAAAACCCTGCTGCCAGAGATATAGCGTCAGTCATAGTGCTCTAGTTTACCGAAGATGACTGAAACGCTCTGGCTATCAGGACATGTTAACTACAAAAACCTGTAGCTTCAGGGTTTTTGCGATAGATTTTGCTGTAGAACCTGGATAGAGAAAACTATCTACAGCATTGCAGCTACTCTGGGATTTAGCGCTATTCCAGGATTTATCTTGATGGTGTTGAACAACTCAGCAGTACATCATTTAATAACGCATGACAGTCGATAGCCAAAATAGCACCAATGAGGCCAGAAGTGCGCCTGCCACAATACTTAAAATACCTGCATCAAAGCTACCGGTAGCCGCCACAATCGAGCCGGGGATCAGCGACCCGCCAACGCCACCTAGCAAAATCGACAGCCCGTTATACAGCCCGGTGCCCGCTCCAACGCGATCGCTGGGCAGCAGGCATTGCACGATGGCGTATTCTTGCGCGCCGTAGGCACTCTGACAAAATACGGCGATCGCAAAACACAGCACCACCCACCCCAGTTCGCCGCTCGTGGCGGCGACGTAGACCATTAACCCAGCCATCAAAAAGCCCGCCCCAGCTAGCTGCAACCGTCGCTGGAGCTTATCGCCCAGATAGGCCATCAGCAAAATCCCGATAATGCCAGCGGCAAACACCAGCGCCAGCGGCCAGCCCAGTTGCTCAAAGTCGATGCCCTTGGCCCGGTTGAAGTAGGTCGGCAGCCAGCTCAGCAGGCCAAAGGCACAAAATGCGTTGAGGATGCCGCCTAGAACCACTAGCCAAAAGCGGCGATCGCGAGTGTAATGCGGGCGTTGAGCATCCGGCTCTGGGCCGCTGTCGAGACGTAACGGCTCCTGCGCTACCCGATCGCGCCCGCCCTGAATGTAGGCTAGCTCAGCCGCGCTAACGCCAGCACTACCGCTAGGGCGATCGTGTACCAGCACCCAGACCAGCGGAATCGAGAGCACCATGCCGACCACCCCCAAGACGGCAAAGGCCGGCCGCCAGCCAATGGTGCTAATCAGCGGCACAATCATCAGTGGAGCGGTGGCGGTAGCTACCAAAATCCCGGCTCCCCAAATGGCATTGGCCCGCGATCGCTCGCTCGGCGGAAACCACTGGCTGGTAATCGCACTCAGCATCGGGATATGGACGCCTTCTCCCAACCCTAGCAGCAGTCGTAAGATCACTAGGGCCGTCAGGGATTGCCCCAAGGGGGCGCTGAGGATAGTAAACAGTGAAAATGCGGCGATCGCTAAAATTACGCTGCGTTTTGGCCCAAACCGCTCAGCCAACGGACTGAGCAGCATGTTAGACAGGGCATAAGACAGAAAAAATGCGGCCAGCAGCACCTCACCATTAGAGCCAATCTGGCGATCGCTCCAGCCAAAATCTTGGGCAATCCGCGGCAGCGCTAGGGCGAGGTTATTGCGATCAAGATAGTTCACAAACAGCGTCACGGCTAGCGCAACCGGCACCCGCCAGCGGACTTCTTGCGTAGATAGGGCTGGAGCAGACATAGCAAAACAGGTTGATTGATAAAGTTAATAGAGTTTTGATTGCAGATTGCAAATTTTATTAAGGATCCCAATATATTTTTTGAAAGCCAGACTAGGACTGACTTCCAAAACATAATCATCAGGCTTTATCCAATCCACGATCCTTAAGAAGGATAGCGCGATTAGATTCCGACGACCCATAAATTTGTTTGGGTACAAATTGTTATTGGCCAACCTTCAGCCCCACTGAAGCGGAGAAATTTGCTCAAAATCTAGCTGAATTGGCTGAACTGGTTAAGTAATAAGTAATTACTTATGATGACGCCTTTCGACTGTGGTTTTGGCTGTGCTGTGCGTTTGACTGTAGTTTCGACTGTGCTGTGGGTTCGACTGGCGCTCCCGCCAAAGTCTTAAGGCGATCTCTGAGAAAGAAACGACCCGCTGGCTTTGACTTCGCTCAGCTCGCTTGCACCCTGAGCAGAGTCGAAGGGTAGAATTTTGCCCGGAAATCGCCTAATGCCCAACTCCTCGCAAGAAGAGGGTTGAACACAGTCGCTCGCAACGCCTCTCCAACGGAAAAAGCTCAGCACCAAGCTTCAGTTATCAGTTAATTCAGCCCTCCTACTTACGCTGGCTAAACTAACGGAATTAGCGACATAGGTGATAGGTGATGCTGAGTGCACTGATTGTACTGAGTACCTTGATTACCTTGATTGCATAGATTGCATTAACTCTATGAT
>DATNOW010000639.1:0-4654 GCA_036703515.1 Chroococcidiopsis sp. | reverse complement strand
TGCTGGTAGATCCGACAGCCGAACTGCACCGCCAGCTTGGACTGTACCCAGGGCTAGGGCTGAAGCTGCCTGCCCTCTCTGCTTCCCAAAGCGCCTGGCTGAACCTAATGCTGATGTGTGCGGGGCTGGGCAGTCCGGGGACGCTGGCGGAGGTGTTTCGCGGCTATCGGGGCGATCGCCGTGCGCCCCAACTGATTGGTGACGACGAGGTGGTGCAGGCAGCGCCACTGCCGCCGCTGCGGGGTTCATTCTTTCGCTGGGCCGGTGGTCGCGGCTTTCAGCGCCCGTTTGAGCTGGCGACTCTACGCCTGCGCAACATGGCTGAAGCCTTGGGCCACTGGTCTACCTATGTGCCCGATGCCACCTACCTGACCCAGCGCGGGGCCACGTTTTTGTTTGATCGAAGCGGTACGCTGCTGTATGAACACCGCGATCGCGGCATTCTGGGCTTTGCGGCCAATATGAGCGATCCCCTGTCGTTTCTGGCGACCGAGCAGCCCACGGTCTGAAGCGGGTCGATCTCGTTCAAGACGCCGATTCACCGTCGATAAATTCGCGGATAACGCGCAGTTGGGCGTTGGTAGGTAAGGCCGTCGGGCGCACCTGCCGCACCGAGTTGATCGCTTCCCATAGATCGACTCGATGATAGCGGCAGAGATAGGCAATGCACACCGTGGGCGATCGCTCCATGCCCGCCAAACAGTGAACATAGACGGGTTTTTCATTTTGAATATGCAGGTGAATCAGGTGAACCACCGTGGCCAACTGATCGACCCTGAGCGGAATGTAGAAATCGCTGTCGGGCAAAATGTGGCGGACGCAATAAAAATTTTGCTGCACGTCGGCTGGCAGCGTGCCCTCCGATGGCGCACAGAGCGACACAATCACTTTAATTTGGGCATCGAGCAACGGCGCAGACTCTCCCTCTCGCGGCAGACGGCCGAGGGCTAGCGTTCCCGGCAGCACCCAGTTGACCGGAGACAACCCCCGAGAGGAGTGTCGAGATGCCCCAGATGAGCGGGCAGATGGGGAAGAAAACAGGCGGTAGAGCGATCGCACGATATAACCAGGCCTCCAGGTATCACTATTTACCTGCACCCTTTTGAGAAAATCAGATAACAGGACATGAGATGGCAAGACATGACACGTCCTCAATCCCATAACGCGCCCTTAATCATAAGGATTCACCTTGGCGGCCCAGAGTTCCGGGTATTCTCGGAGGTCGGCTAGTCGGGTTTGGGAAATTGATGCTGCCGCACCTCCGCAGAAAAGGCCTGTACAGCTTGGGAGGTGGCTTCGCGCAGGTCGGCATAGCGCTTGGCAAAGGGCGGCTGCCAGCCCGAGAGCCCCAGCAGATCGGGGGTGACCAGCACTTGCCCATCACAGTGGGGGCCTGCCCCAATGCCAATGGTGGGAATGGTCAGCTTTTGGCTGATGCGCAAGGCCAGATCGGCCGGGATATGTTCGAGCACGATGGAAAACGCGCCGGCCTGTTCTAGGGCGATCGCCTCTTGCAGGATGCGATCGCCCGCTTCGGTCGAAGTGCCCTGCTTGCGAAACCCACCAAACTGATGCACCGACTGCGGCGTCAGCCCGACATGCCCCATCACCGGAATGCCCACCTGCACCAGTCGCGCCACTGTTTCGACCATGGTGGGGTGGCCGCCCTCTAGCTTCACGGCCTGGGCCCCGGCTTCTTTGAGCGCTCGCCCGGCCGAGTGGAGCGCCTGCTGCTGGCTTTCTTGGTAGCTCATAAACGGTAGATCAACCACCAGCAGCGCTTGCTTAACGCCCCGTCGCACCGCTTTGGCATGGTGCAACATTTCATCGAGAGACAGCGGCAGAGTGGTGTCATAACCCAAGGCCACCATGGCCAGCGAATCACCGACCAAAATCAGATCGACCCCGGCCTGATCGAGCACTTGGGCAAACAGGTAGTCCCAGGCAGTCAGGGCCACAATCGGACGGCCTTCTTGCTTGAAGCGAATGAGCTGTTGGGTGGTGACTGCCATGATGAATGACCTCGGATGACCTCGGATAATCTCAGATTCGGTCTGACACAGATTCGATCTGACATGTGAATGCGGAGATGGATGCGGAGACGAGCATGGCACCCCAAAGCATCGGCCGTCAGGGGGCGATCGCTATCTTACCAAACCCACCGGGGTGCAACGCATTGGCCAGTCGGGTGATCCCCTGCGCTTAGGGCTGCGCGTTAGCCGCAATCGGCGTGAACGTATACCCGGAGGCAGAGTTAGCGCTGGGCTCAACGGTGACAAACAGCGGTGTCGTAATGCGATCGCCCGACGGCTGAAATTGAATCGTGCCCGTTGCCCCTTCAGCCACAAAATCGGGATTGGCCAGGGCCTGCTGCAAACCGGCGCGGGTCGGATTGGAGCCTAACCCAGCGGCGATCGCCTGCACGGCATCATAGGACGTAGCGCTGCGCCAGTTGACATTGCCGCCCCATAGCTTAATGGCATCTTCTGCAAAGGTGCGCTGATCTCGGGCTTGGGGGTGCCAGGGCACCGTTAGCACCATCCCTATCACGTCGGCTTTGCCAATTTCCAGGGTTTTGATCGTATACAGCGTCGAGTCGCTCAGCAATAGCAATCGCCCCTGGCTGGCTTTAGCAACATCCAGCGATCGCTCAATATCGTCAACACCCGGATTGAGCAATAGGGCATCAACCCCTTCACCCAGCATCGTGCTAACCAGCGTTTCAGCATTGAAGCCCGGCGCACTCAGGTTGCAATCAACCCGACTAATCTTCGCGCCATCGCCATAGGCCGCCTCCGTAAATTCTTCCTTCAAGGATTTAGAAGCGTCTGAGCTGGCGCTATAGCAAATGCCAATATTCGTCTTGCCACGGCTTTTGGCCAGTCGCGATAGGGCATTGGCCTGAAATGGAGCGCTCAGCGACGTGCGGTAGATATAGCTGCCAAAGCCAGACAGCTCTTTGGTGGTGGCAGTCGGTGAAATCATCACCAGCCCGCCCGCTTGGTAAATCGGGGCCGCCGCCAGGGAGGCGTCACTGCTGTTGTGCCCTACCACGGCCACCACGCTCGGATCGCTCACCAGATAGGTGGCAATGCCTTTCACCACCGCCTGATCGTTGTCATCATTGCCAATGACGACGCGCATCGGCGTGCCCTTAATGCCGCCCGCCTGGTTAATTTCCTGCTGGGCTTGGGCCACCCCCCTGAGAATCTCTTGGGCGAGGTTGACATTGTTGCCAATCGGCACGCTGACGGCAATGGTCAGGGCTGTAGCGCTGCCGATTTTGGCATTGTTTAAATAAATCAGCGTTTCTGGATCATTGCGATTGCTTTGCAGCGACTGCTCGAAGGCTTGGACAGCGGCCGGAAAGGCAGCGCTGGCGATCGCCAGCACCCCAGCCTCCTTAGACGGATTGGTCTGCCCAGATAGCAAAATCTTGTCTCCGCTACTAATTCGACTGGCCACATCCGATGCGGGTGACGCGGTCGTGGTACCGGGTGATGCGGGTGTAGTGCCGGGTGACGATGGCGAAATCAGGCTTTTAAGCGTAGGGCTGTTTAGTAGCCAATACACTCCCCCGCCCGCCACTCCAACCGTAATCACCAGAGCCGCCAGCAGCGTTTTGATATCTTTGGAGTTGCCAGCCATAATCGTGGAGCGCCAGAAATCGTTCGACCATCCACTATAGCAACTATCCCCAGTCGTCAGAGTAGTTGCTCACGATAGTTGCCAGCTATACGTGTTGTGGGGGATGGCGTTGTGGGGGATAGAGCAGACCAAACAAATTGAAGCGAGCATCGACGGGATGGAATACACCATCGCCTCGGCGCTCGCCGTCCAGATTAACTAAATCGATTCACCAACCAGATTGATCACCAGGATTGGCTGGGATTAAACGGGATCAGCCGAGATTAGCCGACAGCCGCCGTTTCTTTATCGGCCACGGTGGCCTCCTCGGCGGCAGTTTCCGGCTCCACCGTATCGCCACCTTGGACGATCAGTACAGAGCAATGGGCATGATGCATCACATAGCTGCTAACGCTGCCCAGCAGTAGCTCACCCAGACCGCTGCGTCCCCGTCGCCCCATCATAATCAGGTCGGCTCCCCAGCTGCGGGCCAGGCTGCAAATGGAGTCGTTGGGATTGCCTAGATGTTGCGTAAATTCGGTGACAACACCCGCGGCGATCGCCTGATTGCTTAGCCTACCCAGCCATTCCAAATTGCGCGTCTCAAATTCTTCGAGCTGCCGCATGTAGGTCTCCATCGCTTGCTGATGCAACGATGGATAAATGCCGTCGGCATTGGGATACACCGGGGCTGGATAGCCCTCGTCGAAGGGAGTCAGCACATGCAGCAGCATCAGTTGGGCATGGGTGTTTTTAGCCAGCGTCGTCGCTTCTTGAAACAGCCGCCGACTGCTATCGCTATCGTCGAGTGCTACCAAAATTTTCTTAAACATACAAACCTCCCAGAATGTGGAATGGGGGATGGGGATTGCAGAGCTAGAACAAGTTCTAGCTCTGCCCTAGTCGATGAATATCAGCGTCTAAATCAGGGGGCAAATCAGGCAGGGGGCAAACTAGGTCGGCAGAACTGACCGAGGGCCTTAGGATCGTGGATTGAATCACCTGAAATTCTGGGGTCAGGGCGCAC
>DATNOW010000638.1:0-5973 GCA_036703515.1 Chroococcidiopsis sp. | reverse complement strand
ATTACTTTTGGTGGCGGCGGTGGGCTCGATTTTGACTTTGCGGCCCGCAATCTGCCGGGTGATGCCCTAGCGCTGCCCTATGGCTTAAACGCTAGCGCGGTGCGGCTGGGGCGGCTGGCCGCCGATGTTCAGGTGACCGGGACGTTTAGCCGCTTTCAAACGGCCATCCAGTGGCGGGCTCCAGAGGCCACCTACGCCGGGCAGGGGGTGATCTTGATTGCTGGGGATCAAATCCGGGTGCAAGATACCAATCTGCGGGTGGCAGGGGGGACGGTGACGGCCGAGGCGACGTCGATTGCAGGGCAGTGGCAAGCGCTGGTGCAGGCCAGCGGCGTGCGGATGAGCCAGCTATCGGCGGGTTTCCAGGGGCTATTGAGCGGTCGGGTACGGCTGTCGGGCAGTTTGGCCAACCTCAGCCCTAGGGCGATTCGGGCGGAGGGCGAGGCGCTGCTGTCTGAGGGGGTGCCGCAACTGCCGCGATCGCTCTCCACCTCATTTCGTTGGCTGGGCGATCGCCTAGAGTTAGACAGCACGGCCCGGGGCTTTAGCGCCCAGGGTTATGTGTTAGCCCAGGTGGAAGGCACACCGGCCATCACGGGGCTCAACCTCGACGTGCGGCTGCAAGACTATGCCCTTAATACCCTACCCGTGGCGCTGCCACCCCAGCTCCAGCTAGCGGGCGCGGCCGATTTTAGCGGGCAGGTGCGGGGCACCCCCACGGCCCCGGCGGTGACGGGGCAACTGCGGCTCAACCAGCTTATGGTCAATGATCTCACCTTTGAGCGGCGGCTGGCGGGCAATGTCCGCTATGCCGGAGGGCAAGGTCTGGACGTGAATTTGACCGGGCAGCGCGATCGGATTGCGGTGCGTTTGGATGGTCAAAACCGACCGCTGTCGTTTTATGTGCAGCAGGGGGATGCGATCGCCCAAGGGCAAGGTGACGGTCAGCGGTTGGTGGCCCAACTCGAAAATTTCCCACTGGAGGCGCTTAATATTGCCCCGGCGGCCGAGCAAGGCCTGGGGCGGATTGCGGGGCTAGCCAACGGTACCTTTGACGTTAATCTAGCTGATTTGTCCAACCCGTCGGTGGTGGGCCAGGTGGCGATCGCCCGGCCGGCGCTGGGCTATATCGATGGCGATCGCTTTGTCGGGCGGATCAGCTACGCCAACGGGCGCGGCACCCTCAGCAGCGGTGAATTTACCATTGGCAACAGCCTCTATCGGCTGGCCGGTAGCTTTAGCCCTGGGCCCACGCCCCAAGTCGTCGGGCGGATCAACATTGAGCGGGGCAAGGTCGAAGATATCTTGACTGCCTTGCAGTGGTTTGATCTACCCGATTTTCAGCGCGGCATTGGCACCCCTGTTTACAACAGCGCTTCGCAGCTTGACCTGATTGGCGTCAACGTCATGGGGGCGACCATCCTCAACCAGCTGCGGCGCTATGCCGAAATCGTCGCCCTGCATAATCAACAGCGACGCGATCGCCTGCAAGCGCAGATCTTGCCAGAGCTATCGACCCTAACAGGTGACTTTTCGGGCGATATCGAGATTTCTAACTCGGCCCAGAATGGCTTTTCACTCAACTTCAATATTGCCGGCAGCAACTGGAACTGGGATACCGCCTACCGGGTGGAAGATGTCGTCGCCATCGGCAGCCTAGAAAACGGCGTGCTGACCCTATTCCCAGTGCGGCTGCAAACGGGCGATCGCTTCTTGGCCTTTTCGGGGCAAGTCGGCGGCGATCAGCAATCGGGTCAGCTCCAGGTGCAAAACGTCCCGATCGAGCCCATCCGCGACCTGATCAATCTGCCCGTCGATCTGACCGGCGACCTCAACGCCACCGCCACCCTCGCGGGCAGCATCCGCAACCCCCAAGTGCTAGGTGAACTCAGCACCGCCGGGGCCGCCCTCAACGATGCCCCCGTCCAAGAAGCCCGGATGCTGTTTGGCTACAACAACGCCCGCCTCGACTTTAGCGGCCGCGTCGTCGTCAACGAACCCGAGCCGCTGCAAATCACCGGCAGCATCCCCTACGCCTTCCAGTTTATGGATACCGACCCGATTCAACCCGGTGTCAACCTCCTGCCTGGCATCAACATTAGCGATAACATCAGCCTCGATATCAACGTCCGCAATGAAGGGCTGGGTCTGCTCAATATCGTCACCCGCCAGTTTGTTGCCTGGGAATCGGGCGAGGGAGCAGTCGATCTGCAAGTCAGCGGCACCTTAACAAATCCCGTAGCCACCGGCACCGCCCAGTTTAGCAACGCCCGGTTTTCGTCGCAGATCTTGCCCGAACCCCTCACCGACATCACCGGGCAGGTCAACTTCAACGTCGACGAAATCCAAGTTGCAAACCTCAGCGGCCGCTTTAGCAACGGCCAAGTTGCGGTGCAGGGAACCCTGCCGATTTCCCCCACTGAGACGCCAAGCCAAGCCGCGATCGACACGCCCCTAACCATTAACCTCGACGGTCTCAACCTCGACTACAAGCTGCCCAGCCGCCAAGACCTTTACGATGGTGCGGTGAATGGGCAGGTGGTGATCCGAGGGGCCGCCCTCGCCCCCCGCGTGGGCGGCGAAGTGATTCTCAGCAACGGGCGCGTCTTCATTCCCGATGCTGCGCCAGTGGTGGTGCCAGGAACAACCACCGAAGAGCCCCCCGCCGCCAATGAGCTCTTTACCCCACCCCAGTTTGACAACCTGCGGATCACCCTCGGCGATAACCTGCTGGTGACCAAGGTACCCATCCTCAACTTTGTTGTCACTGGCGCACTCGACATCAACGGCAGCCTCGACGACCTCCGCCCCGACGGCACGGTGGCCCTGCGCAGCGGTCAGCTCAACATCTACACCACCACCTTTAGCCTGGCCCGTGGCCACGACAGCAGAGCGATCTTTACCCCTCAAAACGGTCTGGTGCCCTATATTGACGTGCGGCTGATTACCTCCGTCCCCGAAGTGTCGCGCAATTCCTTTGATGCCGCGCCACCCTTTGCCGCCAACGAAGTCGCCGATCGCCCCATCACCGACTTTGGCTCGCTGCAAACCGTGCGCGTTCAGGCAAGCGTCCAAGGCTTAGCCACCGAGATCTTCCAAAACCTAGAGCTGACCAGCAGCCCCCGCCGCAGCGAAAACGAAATTATTGGACTCCTCGGCGGCGGCTTTGTCGATACCCTCGGTCAAGGTAACGGCGTGCTGGCGATCGCCAACCTCGCTAGCTCAGCCCTGCTGACCAACATCCAAACCTTTGTCAGCAATGCCCTAGGGCTGAGCGAATTCCGCCTCTTCCCCACGACAATCTCATCCGAAGACGACCGCACCTCTTCCTTTGGCGTCGCCGCCGAACTGGGCGTCGACATCACCCGCGACATCTCCGTATCGGCCCTGCAAATCCTCACCGATGACGCCGTACCGACCCAATTTAACCTGCGCTATCGCCTCAGCGATGAGTTCTTGCTGCGCGGTTCCACTAACCTATCGGGCGATAATCGTGCCGTCCTGGAATTTGAAACCCGATTCTAACACGTTGCCCCAATCTTGCCATCCTCTGTAGGGGCAGGTTTAGCCGAAAAGCGATCGCACCTCACCCAAAACCCACAACAAAACCTGCCCTTACTCCCGGCACCCTAACTTGGTGATGCGGGGCCTAGACCTCCGAGGTTTTCGGAAACCTCGGAGGTCTGTCGTTGAGCGTCTAACCCCTCGATGTCTTCAAACCGTTGACTGTTCCAATCTTGGATTCCTGGCGATCGCCTCTAGGCTTTGTGCTACCCCACTGTGCGGACTCACTGCGCTGCATAATGCCACTGAAAATGACCACTCACATCGGTTTTTATTGAGAAAGGTTTGCAACTTGGCAGGGAGTATCGTATCTTGGAATAAGGAGCTATTGACTATTATTCTCAATAGTTAACGCTATCTTCCCCGTCTTGCGGTAAGCCATGGGCCAGGTTTGGTTATCAAAGACTTGGGAACTTCTTGCAATTTAATCAACCAACTGCCGATGGACTCTGTTTCCCCGTCACTCACCTCGTCCAGCCCTGACTACACCCTTGCTGTTCCCCGCGCCAGCCGTTGGCAAATCTATCAGCGCTTGCAAGATCTTGATATCGACTGTATTTGTCTGCCCGATGGCACCCTCAAAGCTGCCGTTGTCCATCCGGTTGCGATGGCGCAGATTTGGAGCGTTGTGCAGCAATCGCTGTCTTCGCGGCAGCAGTTGGTCGGCTGGCTCGAAACCTGCTGGCAACAGTCGGGCGATCGCCCTCGATAACGGCTGCAATCCCACGTTGAACGCCTGCGCAAGCTTGTCCGCCCTTACCCTAATCTCCCCTCGTTCGCTCTTTTATCCACCGCTCCTCTCCCCACCGCATCATGAGTAAGTGTCACACCGCCCCCCATCCCGAATTTAAGCTGGCCGGTCGTATCCTCGATTTAGTGCTCAAGGATGGCTACAAAATCAAGTACCTGCGGCTGTCGGCCGCCAGCGGCGAATATCTGATCAAGCTGTCAAAAGAGGCACGGGCTTCGGCGCTGGGCACCATCCTCAAACCGGGTGGATGGGTGCAGGTCAGCGGCATCCAAATGATTGACGGCAAAAAAGGGCATATCGAGTTTAAGGCGTATCACGTCGAGGCGATCGCCCCCGGCAGCGGTGAAGTCAGCGTCCTATCTGCCCCAGCGAATGTCGCCACACCGGCCGCCTCGAACCCGCGCCCCGGCAAAGCGGCCACGATTTTGGTGTGCCAAAAGTCTGACTGCTGCAAGCGGGGCGCGCACAGGGTAACGGATGCGCTGCAAGCTGCCCTAGAGCAGCAGGGCCTAGGGGAGCAGGTGACGATTCGCGGCACGGGCTGCATGAAGCAGTGCAAGTCGGCTCCCAATCTGGTCATGCCCGACAAAACGCGCTATGGCTATGTCAGCCCCCAGGATGTGCCCAAGCTTCTAGCCAAGCACTTTAGCGCGCCTCCAGTCGCAAGTGCTAGTGCTCCAGTGGCAAATTCTTCAGTGGCAAATTCTCCGGTGGGGGCGATCGCCTAATCTATCCAGGTTCAGCCCGTTACAGCCCATCCCGGCCGTTATAGCCCAGCCAAGCATACTCAAACAAAACCCTCCGAAGGCAGAGGCATTCGGAGGGTTTTGGGTTAAAAACTAGATATGTCGTCAGTGATCGGCTGTTAGCGATCGGCTTTTAACGATCAGGCTTTAGCGACTAGTCTTTCGGGGAGCTGCTGCCACCCAAAATTTCATCTCTGAGGGTGCCAAAATCATCCAGCAACTCTTTACGATTTGACGCGCGCCATAGGTAGCGGTAGACAAACCATGTCGTATAGCCTAAGCCAATTAGCTCAAAGCTCGGTGCTAGCAAAGGAATATCATTGACCGAGTCAAGAACCGCCAGGGTTAATTTAACGGCGATGATAGAAACCACGATCAAACCGATCGTAACGATGGGACGCCGATATTCACCGAAGAAAGTGGGTAAATAGTCTGGTAGATCGGACAAGAATTTGGAAACTTTTTGAGCAGCCTCCAAGAGTTGCTCGTTTGAATCAACAGACGGTGTCGTGCTGCTTGCTCCAAGATCTACGTTGATTTCTTCTGCCCCAAAGTCTGAGGAGTTATCTTGCTTTACTTCAGGTTCCATACCTGTACCTTTAAAACGACAACCTAAGAAATGTCCAGAAGCATCCTTATTGAAACCTAAGGATACTAAAGAAATTCATAAAAGTGTATTGATGATTGTTCAAACATACCTGACACTAAAGCAGGGCTTGGCAAAATGCAAGGAACATAAAAAATTTATCTCTAATCTTGCCCTAACTCGGCGATCGCTTGATGATACTGACGCCCTATGTTTTTTTTGACTTCGACCGAAATTGCACATTATCGCTCTGAGCTATCGTCTATCCCCGATGCCCTCAGGGCTCTGGATATGATCGAAGACTGCGAGGGCGATCTGGAAGATGC
>DATNOW010000637.1:0-3085 GCA_036703515.1 Chroococcidiopsis sp. | reverse complement strand
GATGGCATCAACACGCTGACCAAATATCGCCAGCTTGGTGATTGCCCCAAGGAGCGCTTGGTACAGCAGTTTTTGCAAGAGGTGATCAAAGACTGCGGCAAAGAGAATAAGGCGATCGCCCAGCTGATTTTGTTTTTGCTCACCGATGACGACGACACCCGCCCGCTCAAAACCCGCCCCGAGCTAGCCGAAGAGTTAACCTTTCTAGGGGTGACCTTCACGGAGCAGCGGCTCGATCTGGTGCTCGATATTTTAGCGGGCTCCGGCATCGTGCTCGAAATTCCCGAAACGCCCCTCGACCTTTACCAACTCGTCCACGACTACCTGGTCAGCTACATCCGCGAACGCTATGTAGCCAGCCGCTCACGCAACAAACCTACCCACTCTCCCTCCCACTCTTCTTCCCTCCCTCCCACACCCGCAGACCTCTCCATGCGCCAACGGGTAGAGCAGGCCCAGCAAGAGCTTGCCCGCCTGCAAGCCACCCTCAACAGCGACACCCTCGATCCACAAACGATTCACCACATCGCCAAAGCGCTCGGGCAACTCGCCGCCCTGCTATCACCGCCACCCCCCGGACGACACCACCCCGGTGAGAACCCCGACTCCGGGCCTCGCACATTCCCGTAATTCACACTTATTAATGAAGTAACGTTAAGCACTACAATGAGCGATCAGTGGTTTGCTGGCGTCTCGGCTGAACTTTGCCCAGATTCGCGGCTAACCCCTTGATTCACTCACTCAAACTCTGGATAACGTGACCTCCAATCTATCTGTTCGTCCGTCTGCGCGCGAGTATCTGCCGTTTACCCTCCAAGATGTCCGTGATGCGATCCCAGCGCACTGCTTTCAGCCCAACCTAGCGCGATCGCTCTCCTACTTTTTCCTTGATATTGGCATTATTGCTTTGCTCTATTGGGTCGTCGCCCGGTTTGACTCAATTTGGTTTCTACCGATCTTTTGGTTGGCTCAAGGCACCATGTTTTGGGCTTTGTTTGTGGTCGGGCACGACTGCGGCCACGGCTCGTTTTCCCGCTATCGCCAGTTGAATTACCTGATTGGGCATTTAAGCCATGCACCTATCCTGGTGCCCTTTCACGGCTGGCGCATTAGCCACCGCACCCACCATGCCAACACCGGCAATATCGACACCGACGAAAGCTGGTATCCGGTGACCGAAAGCCAATACAACACGATGTCGTGGTACGAAAAGCTCGCTCGGTTTAACCTGATTTTGCTGGTCTACCCGCTGTATCTGTTCCGGCGATCGCCCGGTAAGCAAGGGTCGCACTTTTTACCCAACAAGCATCTGTTCCGCCCCCATGAAAAGTGGCATGTATTGACCAGCACCCTCTGGTGTTTGGGGATGATTGCCCTGTTAGTCGGTCTCGGCGTGCAGTTTGGGCTGCTGTTTGTGGTCAAATACTATGTCATGCCCTACATCGTCTTTGTGATCTGGCTGGATCTGGTCACGTTCCTGCACCACACCGACGTTGAGGTTCCTTGGTATCGCGGCGAAGACTGGTACTTCCTCAAGGGAGCGCTTTCGACCATCGACCAAGACTATGGGTTTATTAACCCGATTCACCATAACATTGGCACCCACGTTGCCCATCACATTTTCCTGAGCATCCCCCACTACCACCTGCTAGAGGCGACTGAGGCGATTAAGCCCGTCTTGGGCGAACACTATCGCGTCTCCCGTCAGCCGATCTGGAAAAGCCTGTGGCACGCTTGCAAAAACTGCTACTTTGTTGCCGATCACGGTAGCAAGGTCTATTACCAACCACCCCGGCGATCGCGCTCGGTGCGTTAATTTCACTTTTTTAGTGCAGTTTTGACAATTCAGGCATTGTTCAAAGAAGCGATCGCGTCCTCTTTGAACAATGCTTTTTTTGTCCCCAGCGTCATTGCCCTGAAGCCGAGAATCCACGACTAGTAGCCCTGATCGTTGGAGCAACAATAATCATTTGGATGAAATTATTTGGATGAGATCATTGGAATGAGCCAGGATCATTGGCATAATCACTGGCGCTATTCGTTCAGGAGCGCGCTCAGCGCCACAATCAGCCGGTCGATGTCGTCTTCGGTGGTGAAGTAGTGAACGCAGGCGCGGATGCAGTCGGGATGAGCAATCGTCCTTAGCAGGAAACCTTGCTTTTCGAGCTGATTAACGATGCTGCTGTGGGTGGTCGGACTGTAGTCTTTCACCTGAAAAGAGACTAGTCCGGCTTCGGGGGGCGCGGCCCGCAGGCAGGCGATCGCGGGCAGAGCAGATAGCCGCTGCCAGAGGGAGTGGCTGAGGGTTTGGATGCGGTGGAGGCGATCGCCTGCTGTACCCCATTCGTTGTGGAGGGCGATCGCCGCTTGCAGTGCGCCATAGAGGGCAAAGTCAGAAGTCGCCACCTCAAACCGGCGACCGTCGGGCAGCCAGCCGGTAGGGTTGCCCTGGGGATCTTTGCTAATGCCGCGCCAGCCAATAAACGTGGGACGAATCTCCTCCAGCACCTCTGGGCGGACATACAGCCCGCCTAGCCCGGCCGGGCCGCACAGCCACTTGTGCCCGGTAAACGCATAAAAATCGGCTCCAATTTCACTCAGGTTGAGCGGAAGCACCCCCACCGACTGGGCTGCATCCACCAGCACACGCACGGGCGCATACTGGGTGGTGGCAGCGCGGCAGGCCGCGACAATCTCGGCCAGGGGCAGCACCTGGCCCGTATTCCATAGAATATGGCTGATCACCACAAGGCGCGTCGTCGGGCGCAGGTTTTGGGCGATCGCCGCCGTTGGGTCGCCTCCATTCAGCGTCTCCAGCAGCGGGCAGGTTGAAACTTTGATGCCAAACCGCTGGCGGATTTCTTCGACTAGGGCGATGATGCCGGGATGCTCGCAGTCAGACAGCAGGATGTGGTCGCCTTCGCGCCAGGTTAGCCCCCAAATGGGGATGTTGCAGCCGCTCGAAACGCTGTCGGTGAGGGTGATTGTCTCTGGGGCAACCTGAAGCTCGCGGGCGATCGCACTTTTGATTTGGGCGGTGGTGCGGTTGATCCAGCTATTCACCGCATTGGAAAACGGGCCGTGC
>DATNOW010000636.1:0-2099 GCA_036703515.1 Chroococcidiopsis sp. | reverse complement strand
CAAAACTACTTCATCGGGCAGGCCACCCTAGCGGCGCTGACGGGTGCGCTGGTGATTTTAGCCTTTCTGATTTTGGGCGTGCCGTTTGGCGTCTTGTTTGGCGTTGGCATTGGCCTGATGGCCCTAATTCCGTTTGGCACCTCCCTCGGGATCTTTGGCATCAGCGCGCTGGTAGCCCTGCAAAGCATCTGGATTGCCCTCAAGGTGCTGCTAGTCGGCATCGTCATCGACCAGAGCATCCAAAACGGCCGCGCTCCTCGCCTGTTGGGTCGTTTTACGGGCTTAAACCCCGTTTGGGTGCTGGTGTCGCTGCTAGTAGGCGTGCGTCTAGCGGGCGTGCTAGGCTTGCTGGTTGCCGTACCCATCGCTGGTGTAGCCCGGAGCACCCTAGAAGGATTTAATCGCGATCGCCAGTCTAAGTTGTCGTAGGAGCCGAAATTTTTGTCACCCCACTGCCGCTGGAATCATTGTGTGATTAAGGCGATCGCCCTAGTGTGGATGCTGGGGTTGCAGTCTTGCGTTGGAGTGGGCCGGTGGTGGAATCCATCGCCTAAACCCGATCCCCTGTTTCCGATCGAGTCTGCGGCTGGAGTGGACTATAGATCGCTGCAAGGGATGCTGCGGCAAAGGCAGTGGCGCGGGGCCGATCAAGAAACGCTGCGGATTTTGCTGGAGATGGGCGATCGCCAGTCTGAGGGATGGCTAAGCCAGCCCGATGTGGAATCCCTAGCGTGTGCGGATCTGCAAACGATCGCCAAACTGTGGGATTACTACAGCGACGGGCGGTTTGGCTGGATGCGACAGCTCGAAATCTGGCAGGAGGTGGGGGGCACCGCCGGGGTCTACGACGCAGCGGTGGCCGAGCAAGTAGGCGATCGCGTCGGCTGGCGGCGGGGTAGTCAGTGGCGCACCTATGACCAGCTCAACTTTTCGGAGCAGGCCCCAGCGGGGCACCTGCCCGCGACCACCGGCAATGGCGTCAGCGGCGCAGTCTGGAATGGCGTGGCCGCTATCACCCATCGGGCAAAATATTGCCCCATAATCGATGCCTTGGTCGAGCAGCGTTGGGTTGATGCCGACTGGCGCACCCTAGGGCTGTTGGAACCCTATCGCGTCCCTCAAGACGACCCCATTGATCCGGCCCCGCTCGATCTAGCGTTAGTCCCCTGTCATGAGCTGGCGGCCATCGATCGGCTGTGGAGCCAATACTCCAACAACCGATTTGGCCTAAGCGCCCAAACCCCCATCCTCAAAGCAACCGGCAATGATCCCACTACAACAGACTGGCAGCGTCACGCCGCGTTTGAACGCGCCGTCGGCTGGGATCAAGTCCGCGTCAAGGAAAGGGAATACAATACGGCCCCGCTAGAGGCGATCCCCACAGGGCATTTTCCCTATCGTTTAGGCTATAGCTATGAAACATTTGGCTCAGGGTTTGACCGGGCCTGGCGGCTAGAACTTAAGCCTGAATGTGGCTTTTATTAGAGAAAATTAGCTCCACTAAGATCGAAAATTAGACCCATCGCTGATGCGTGACCTGATTAGGGACAAGCCCTCCAAAAAAGTCCTCCAAAAAAACTATGAAAACGCCTGCTGAATGTGAAGGGATGACCGATATTCGAGCCGAAATCGATCGCTTAGATCAGCAAATAATTGCGCTGCTGGGTCAACGTTTTGCCTATGTGAAAGCGGCCGCTAAATTTAAGACGAGTGCAGCAACGGTCAGAGCGCCCGAACGCCTGCAAGCCATGTTGCAGCAGCGGCGACTGTGGGCAGAGCAGCAAGGTTTAAATGGGGATGCGATCGCCAAAATGTACGAGGATTTAGTAAATCATTTCATCGATGAAGAAATGAAGCACTGGAAACAGTCCAATATGTAGTCCAATGTGTAGTTCAACAGGCATCCCGTAGGTTGCGAAACTTCTAATTTTTGTTATGAAACCTGCTGAGCCAGCGCGTATTCATCTGCTGCCCGCCAAAGAGTCGCCCTATGTGCTGATCATTCGGCGCAAGCCATCCAAATGCTTTCACATCATTCGCTGGCAGACGCAAACCGACGCGCTGGAATATGGCTCATGGTTTGAGGGCAAGCTATATCC
>DATNOW010000635.1:0-7833 GCA_036703515.1 Chroococcidiopsis sp. | reverse complement strand
GATAGCAAAAGCAGCGTTATGACTAAGCGTGTTTTGATTATTGACGACGAAACGGGCATTCGCAAAATTACCCAAATTTCACTCAACGCGATCGCCCAATGGGAAGTGCTCATGGCCGCCTCTGGGGCAGAAGGACTGGCGATCGCCCAAGCCGAACAGCCCCACGCCATTTTGCTCGACGTGATGATGCCTGAAATGGATGGCATCGCCACCTTTCAAGCGCTGCAAGCCAATGCCAGCACCCAAACCATTCCGGTGATTTTGTTAACTGCTAAAGCACAATTTTTTGAGCAGAAACAGTTAGCTGAGCTCTCGGTGCTGGGCATCATTACCAAACCCTTTAAAGCTCCCGATTTAGTCAAGCAAATGCGATCGCTGCTCGGCTGGCCCGAGTAAACGTTACATTGCTTTACATTCGCAACTTATTCATAATTTTTTTCTATAGTCAGCCCTAGGCCAACCCAACTAGGCTTTAGAGTTGGGTTCAATGAGCGGGTTTATGCCCCCCATGCTCTACTCCCAATTCTACATGCTCTATAACAACCATGTATAAAGTCTTAATTGTTGATGACGACCCGGCTATTCGAGAAGCGACCAAAATTTCAATAGAGATCGTGGCGGGCTGGAAAACGCTGCTGGCCGCCTCTGGTCAGGAAGGATTATTCATCGCCCAAGAAAAGCAGCCTGACGCCATTCTGTTAGACGTAATGATGCCTGAAATGGACGGCTTGATGACCCTACAGTGCCTTCAGGCTAACCCCGTAACTCAGCCGATTCCAGTGATTTTATTTACATCGCTCACACAAAATACAGAGCACAAAAAATTCTCTCAGCTACCCATTTCAGGAGTCATTCTCAAGCCGTTTGACGCCATTGACTTAGTCGGACAAATGCGTACGCTTCTCAATTGGCATTAATTAGCAGCGGCTGAATATTAATTGGCACTAATGAATACATGTCAATTTCTTAACATTCACAAAATATTCATAGATTCTGCCTAAGTTAAATCTAGTCGATGCTATGGTCAATCCGATGTTGCCGCTTGGCTCTCTACATCTTAGTGGGCTTCCCTCTTTAGAACATGCAATGATCCCTTCTGCTGACGACGAAAATGCGATCGCGATCGCGATTAGTTTGCTCAAGCTCAAAAACCCTCGAATCATCCAGAAGCTCAAAGATCTGCTGACCTTTATCCCCAACCCTAACCGTGTCAAGAATATTTTAGAAATAGCTGTAATCCGGCTAGTGCACAGTTGTCCACAGTCAGCGCTATGGCTGTTTGAAAACCCTGAGATCCTAGAACCCGATGTGCAAGTCAGAAAAATTATTGCTCAAGAATTAACGCGCACCGTTCGCTCGTGGGGGGATGGTTTAGAAACAATTCAATTTACAGCTGACTACCATTTAGATCTCAGTGACGCTGCGCATGACTCATTGTTGTCTTACCAGCCAAAATCGACAGACATATCTGTACTGACCTTGCTCTACGCGTTGCACAAAGTTTAGGGCGATCGCCTTGATAACAACTGCCGCAGATTGGTACGGCACACCACCGATGGGGGCAAAACAATTAGCATGACCATTACAAAAAAGCGCTTAAAAAATATATCTGCCTTGATACCCCGCGAACAGTCAACAGCATCAACCGTTGACTCGCTCAAACCATCCCAATCTGAGTTCAAGAGAATTTTAGAAGAGCTACACGCAACCCAAAAAGCGCTACAGCAAGCCAATCAAAAGCTAGCCTGTGCCCATCATCAGATTATCAAAGAACAGCAGCAGTTGCAGGCCGCACATCAAAAAATCAGCGAGCAAACAAGCCTGCTGCGCCAGTTAGAAACCCAGTTTCATCGCGTCCAGCAGATGGAAAATTTAGGCTCTGTGGCCAGCGGCATTGCCCATGATCTCAACAATATTTTTACTCCTATTTTGACCCTTACCCAACTGCTGCGCTTAAACCAAGCGAGCTTGGATGGGCGATCGCAAGAAATGCTCAAGGTTTTAGAAGACAGCGCCAAACGAGGCGCAACGATGATTAAAAAAATCCTGACTTCCACCCAAGGCACGAGTCAGCAGCGCCGACCGCTACAGATCGTCTCACTCGTGCAGGAAGTTATTAGCACTATCCGCCACGTATTTCCATCATCGATCAGCATTCGCCAAAGCATTCCCCAGCCCATTCTAGGGCTCGTGCTAGCCGACGCAACCGAAATCCATCAGATATTGATGAATTTATGTATGAACGCCCGCGATGCAATGACCGATGGAGGCATACTCAAGCTGTCTATTGAGCAGTGCTCTATTAATCAAATTAGTGAGCACGGTGATAGGCACGGTGATAGGCACGAAATTAGTGAGCACGGTGATGGGCACGGTGATAGGCACATTGATGAACCAAGCCTGATCGCCAATCAACGCAGCACCCAGTCCGACAGCTATATCGTGATTACCGTGAGTGATACGGGCACAGGCATCCACCCTAGCGTGCGCGATCGCATTTTTGAACCCTTTTTTACAACCAAAAAAGCTGGACAAGGCACAGGTTTAGGGCTCGCTACAGTGCTAGACCTCGTCAACAAACATAACGGTTTTTTACAAGTTTTTAGCGAAGTCGGACAGGGCACTTCTATCAAAGTCTATCTGCCCGTTAGTGACAGCAACAGTCTATAAACCTCCTATAAACCCCGATCTGCCAATCTGATTAGATCCCGCAGAAAACTCCACAGAAAACTCCACAGAAAACCCCGCAGATCGCGATCGCACAATAACGCGCAGCAATCCTCAGCCTTGAGGATTTTTTGCCGTGCGTAGGTGGGCTGCCTTAAATTAAGTGTAGTTGCCAGAGTTGCTCCGGTGGAAACACCTTGCGAACAGCTCCGCTCAACCCTCTTCTCTCAGGTTGAAACTATGGCTAACAACACCGATATTATGGCACTCTAGTCAGGTCAGCAGGCAAATCAGCCTAATCCTCTTGGCTTTCGCAACAGCAAAACCCGTTAGCCAGCCGCCCTTGCTTAAGCCACTCAATAGCCAACACCTATGGAAAAGTTTGACCCACAAGATTTCTGGCGATCGATCAACAACTCAGCACTGCTGCGCTTTATCCTGCTGTTTGCCTGCGGTTGGGCCATTGTTCAGCTGATCGACTATTTCTATAGCATTATCGCCATGTTTACGGCCGCCGCCATCTTGGCCGTGCTGATGAGCTATCCGGTGCGCTATCTGTCGCACTTTGTCCATCGCGGCATCGCCATTGCCATCGTGGTGCTGGGCAGTCTGGCGATCGCCCTCTCATTTATCACCCTGCTGGGCTACCAAATTTTGACCCAGGGCAGCAGCCTGCTAGACAGCTTAAACACCGCCCTGCAAAGCACCAACCTGCCGTTTAAAGACTATCTAGACCAGATCAATCTAGAGCAGCTTACCAATGTGCTCAGCTCTAGCCTCAGCACCGGACTGGGTCTAGCGGGGGGGCTATTTTCCAATACGTTTACCGGCATCTTTTTGCTCGTCATCGCCACCTACATGCTGATCGACGGCCACAAAATTTGGGCAACCTGCCTGCGGATTTTTCCCAACGAAACCCGCGACTATCGAGGTGAAACCCTGCGTGAACGGTTTGATCGCAGCATCCAAAAAAACTTCCTCGGTTTTCTGCAAGCGCAGGTAACGTTAATTGTTTTTCTATCGATTTCTAGCTTTCTGGTATTTAGCCTGCTCGGCGTCCAGTTTTCATTGATTTTGGCCGTGGTCGTCGGGGTGCTCGATGCCATTCCGGGGATTGGGGCGACGCTGGGTGTAATTATCATCACGGTGATGGTATTGCTGACGCAGGGGCACTGGATGGCCTTAAAAGTCGTAATCGCGTCGATTATTTTGCAGCAAATCCAAGACAATTACGTCCATCCCAAAGTGATGGGCAGGGCCTTAGAAATTAATCCCGTGTTGGTGTTTTTTGCCCTTTTTGTGGGTGAAAAAGTAGCTGGACTGCTAGGCGTTTTTCTCGCTATCCCCATTGCCGGAATGATCGTTAGCTGGATGAAAGAAGACGAACTGGCCCCCGATACCGATGATCCAAGCTCCGGTACGCTCAACGCTGGCAATCCTAACGCTGGCAATCCTAACGCTGGCAATCCAGATAGCGCCCCACCCAGCCCACCCAGCTGAGAGTTCCTGTCTAACAATTTTGCCCATGGCGTAGGCCGGTGATCGGAACAGGGCATACTGATCAATACCCTACGAATACCCGGCTATAAGCCCCAGTTTGCCCGCCATGGAAAAATCGATTGCCCGTCGTTCTAAAACCCGCCGAAAAATGCATCACAGCAGCCTGATGGATCGCTGGCGCTATGGGTTTGACAATTTCATGGCACGGGGTACGGTCGCGCTCGTCAGCGGGCTGGCCCTGGTCTCCTTCACATTTATCTTGGTGATGGCGGTTTTAGTCAACCTCTCCGGGGTAGCACCAGAGGGAGGCGATCGCCTCAGCCTACCCGAAGCGCTGTGGGGCGTGCTGATGCGGACGTTAGACTCCGGCACCGTTGGCGGCGATACGGGCTGGGTGTTTCGGCTGAGTATGCTGTTTGTCACCTTTGGCGGCATTTTTGTTGTCAGCACATTGATTGGTTTGCTCAGCAGCGGCATCGATGCCAAGCTCGAAGACCTCCGCAAAGGGCGATCGCGGGTAATCGAAACCGATCACATTGTGATTTTAGGCTGGTCATTGCAGATCTTCACACTGATCTCTGAACTCGCCTTGGCCAATGCCAATCAGTCAGATACCTGCATTGTCATCCTCAGCGAATCCGAAAAAGTCGAGATGGAATCTGCCCTTGCCGACACCCTCGGAAAGCTACCCCGGATTCGCTTGGTGTGCCGCACCGGTAGCCCCAGCAGCATGGCAGACTTGGGTATTGTCAGCATCCAAACAGCGCGCTCGATCATCTTGCTAAACCCACCCAGCGACTATGCCGATACGCAGCTGATCAAGACGCTGCTGGCGATCACCAACATTCCGCGATCGCTGCCTGAGCCTTATCACATCGTTGCCCAAGTCCAAACCCCAAAGACCCTAGACGTCATCAAACTGTTTGGGCAAAACAACATTGAAACCCTGCTCACCAACGACCTGATCTCGCGCATCATCGTGCAGACCTGCCGCCAATCGGGTTTATCCATCGTCTATATGGAGTTGCTTAACTTTAGCGGGGATGAAATCTATTTCCGCGACGAGCCTACCCTGCGCGGCAAAACCTACGGTCAGGCCCTATTGTCTTACAACGACTCGACCGTAATCGGCATCCAGTATGCCGATGGCATAATCCAACTTAATCCGCCCAGCGATACCCCAATCCACGCTGGGGAGCAGCTAATCTTCATCAGCGCAGACGACGATACGATTCACCTCAACACAACCACAGCGATCGCCATTGAACACGACCTGATTCGCAGCACGCAGCCCCTGCCGCAAACAGCAGAGCACACCTTGATCTTGGGCTGGAACGATCGGGTAGCCGCCATCGTTAAGCTACTTGATCAGTACGTTGCACCGGGTTCCTCTGTGGTGGTGGTCGCCGACTTTCCAGAGAGCGAGGTCGATCTGTCAGATACCACCCTGCATTTACAGAGCCAAACCGTACGCTATCAGCAAGGCGACCCAACTGACCGCGTCACCCTCGACCAGCTCAATTTACCCGAATTTGACCATGCCGTTGTATTGTGCAACCCGGCCTTAGATTCCGAGCAGGCCGATGCCCAAACGCTGGTCACACTGTTGCACCTGCGGGATATTTGCGATCGCCATCAGCACGACTGTCAGATTGTGACTGAGATTTTAGACGTCCGCAATCAAACCCTAGCCCAGATTGCGCGACCTGACGATTTTGTCATCAGCGAGCAAATTATTAGCCTGATGTTGGCCCAAGTCTCCGAGCAAAAGAGCATCAATGCCGTATTAAACGACTTGTTTAATCCCGACGGCTCAGAAATTTACCTAAAACCCGTCAGCAGCTACGTGGCCGTTGAGCAGCCTGTGAACTTCTACACCGTTGTAGAAGCCGCCCGACAGCGCGGCGAATCTGCGATCGGCTATCGCCGTGTCGCCGACGCCAACAACATGGCCCGATCCTACGGGGTGGTGATTAATCCACCCAAAGACCAACCGATCGAATTTAAGTCTGAGGATGTAATTATCGTGCTAGCAGAGTCTTAGAGATAGCGCGGCGATCGCCACCTGTAACTCATCTGGCATTGCCGCGTAGATCTATTTGAAAAATGATTTTGAAGAATGATTGATTGGGGGACAAGCTGGAAAGCCTATGCCAGTAAGTTAGACGCTACGATTAAGTGAGACAGAGGCAATAAAGCAGTCAGGCACCATCAAGCAGTCAGGCAAGGATTAATCTCTTGAGTCGTTGGCATCAGTTAGCAGCAGCAGAGGTTCTGCAACAGCTGGGCACAGACGCCACCAGCGGATTAAGTCTGGAAGAGGTTAGCCGTCGCCAGGCTCAGTGGGGGCCAAACCAACTGGCAGACCATACCACCAAAAGCCCGTGGTTTATCTTATGGCAGCAGTTAACGGCTTCAACGATTGTGGTTTTGCTGCTGGCGGCGCTGGCGGCGGCTGGGCTGCAAGATTATAAAGACGCGATCGCCATTTTAGCGATTGTTTTGCTAACCGTTTTGATTGGCTGGAGTCAAGAAAACCAAGCTGAAAAGGCCCTGGTAGCACTCAAACAACTCGCTATCCCACGGGTGCGGGTGTGGCGGGCGGGGCAGTGGGTTGATCAGGCGGCCTGCGACCTCGTGCCGGGGGAAATCGTCCGGCTGGAGGCCGGAAACCGCATCCCGGCCGATGGGCGACTGTTGGAAAGCGTGAATTTGCAGGTGCAAGAGGCCACCCTAACCGGGGAATCGGTGCCTGTTGAAAAAAGCAGTGGGGCGATCGCCGCCGATCTGCCACCGGGATCATCGCCCTATCACTCCAACATGGTCTACATGGGGACGACGGTAGTTGCGGGGCGCGGGCAGGCGATTGTGACTGCAACCGGTATGGCAACGGAGCTGGGTAATGTGGCCCACCTGATGCATGGGGTGGCGCGAGAGCCGACGCCGCTACAGCATCGCCTCGACCGACTCAGCCAGAAGTTAGTCTTGGCCATTTTGGTACTCGTTGCCCTGATTTTTGTCCTCGGCGTGCTGCGGGGCGAACCCCTACAGCTGATGTTTTTGACCGCAGTGAGTATTGCCGTCGGCGTTTTGCCAGAAGGCTTGCCGGCGATTGTCACTATTGCCTTAGCTCTAGGCTCGCAGCGGATGCTGCAACATCAGGCCCTAATCCGGCAGCTTCCCGCTGTGGAAACCCTGGGCTCGGTAACAGTCATCTGTTCTGACAAAACGGGCACCCTCACCACTAATCGAATGACCGTAACGGTGCTCGAAGTGGCAGAGCAGCAAATGGAGTGGGAGGTTTCGAGAAAACCGCAAGACTCAGAGGTAGTGCCATTAGTGCCGCCAGTGCCGCCAGTGCCGCCAGCGCTACCACCAGCGTTCACGCTCCTGCTTGCGGCCGGGGCTCTTTGCAACGATGCTATTTTGCCCGTTGCAGCATCGGCTGCATCCGTTTCTGCGTCCGCTTCTGCATCTATTGCTGCATTGTCCATCGGTTCTGGAGACGGGCAGACTTCCCCCTATGACGCCTTAGGTGATCCAACCGAAGTCGCGCTGGTTGAGGCGGCCACCGCAGCCGGCTTAGCCAAATCAGAGCTAGAGCAGTGCTATGGGCGCATAGCCGAGCTGCCGTTTGATTCCGATCGCAAGCGGATGAGCACCATT
>DATNOW010000634.1:0-3382 GCA_036703515.1 Chroococcidiopsis sp. | reverse complement strand
CAAAATGGCGATGTCGGGCAGGTCTACCACACGCCACTGCGGTTCCTGCTGCAAAATGTGCAGCACGCTGTCGTCAATCGAGGCATGGTAAGGATGGGCAAACTGGAGGTCGGGATGCTGGCGAAACAAGCGCGACACCATCGAATAGGGCGACTGCACGGCCCCGATTTCCTGCCGCACCAGATTGACCACGAGCGTTTCGTCGTCCTGCATGATCTGCCGCAGAGCGGGAACACTATCGGGCGCAATTTCTTCATCAGCATCTAGGACTAAAACCCACTTCCCGTTGACATGCTGCAAGGCTTCGTTGCGGGCAGCGGCAAAGTCGTCCTGCCACTCGGCATGAAAGACCTGCGCCCCAAAGGATTGGGCGATCGCCACGGTCTCGTCGGTGGAGCCAGTATCGACAATCACCATCTCGTCCACCAGCGAGCGGACGCTGGCCAGACACCGTGGCAACGGTTCAGACTCATTCCGCACAATCATGCAAAGGCTTAAATTCATGGCTTAAATTCATTGGGCCAAATTCGTTGTCAGCATGTATAAGTTATGATATGTCTGCATCACACCGCTAATTCGGGATCATTTCGCCAAATCTGAACTATCTTAGAGCTATAGTCGCTTTAAATCATGGTGAAGAAATCGACTGCCTGTTGTGCAGTATGCAGTATCGGGTACGCAGCGCTGGGCATGTAGTGTTGTCTCAAGCCATGCCAGAGCCAAGCCGCACAGATTAAAACAGCGGCCGTGGCCAGCGTAACCGCGGCGAGAATGACCAGGATCAGAACGACGGGTGTGAAAATACCTCCTAGGGATGCTAACGTCACGCTTCAATAGGACGGTCAGGCATAAATCGTGTGGTGTTACGTGTGGTGTCAACAGTAATAGGGTCTGCTCTGGCGATAACTGCCAAACAGCCGCTGTTCTTGTAATTACTTGTATGGGGAGACTGGGAATGCGTCGGAATTTGTTAATCGCCGTGCTTGGCACATTAGCCCTCACCGCTGGGGGTTGCGCAGGCGGAGATACCACGGTTGGCACCTCCCCTGAAGCGCTCGGCTCACCGTCGGCTGTTCCCGTCTCGCCGGCCCCCGATGCGGCGGCATCTCCGAGCCCCGGTGCCAGCGCCCAGCCCTTTGGTACCGTGCCGGTTGCAAATCAGCCTGTGGGCACACTGCCGCCCGATTTGATTGCATCGACCAACGCAGGCGATCGCGTCCAAGAGATTCGCCGCAACCGCCCCGATCCCTTCGCCACGGTGAGCGTCCAGCCTAACGTTCAGCCGCCCGAAAACGCCCAGCCCGCAGCGGCTCCAACAACCCCAGGCGCGTTGGCTCCCATTCCTCAGCTTGTGCCCAGCGGCGGCCCTCGACTGCCGGCTGTGCCGCTGCCGCCCCCCACGGATGCAGCGCGGGCTGTGCTCGTGACGGGTGTGGTGCAAATTGGCAACATTCCCTATGCGATTGTCAGTGCGCCTAACGAAGCCAGCAGCCGCTATGTGCGTGTAGGACAGTCGTTGGCCAACGGTCAGGTGATCGTTCGACGGATCGACATGAACCGAGGCGGCGAACCCGCTGTCGTGTTTGAACAAAACGGCGTTGAAATCGTCAGAACCGTGGGTGAAGGTGGCCCACCGCCCGATGCTACGGCGGCTGGCGCTGCGGTGGCTGTTATTGCGTCGTCTGCGACCAATCAATAGTAGACCGTAATTCTTCTGGTCTTCTGGCTGCGTCAGCGGTCAGGGATGACCTGACAGAAATTAACCTGACAGAAACTAACATAGTCTTTCATAAAGCCGTGCAATGCGCGGCTTTTGCTTTGTAGATCAGGATTGCTATCTTAAGTACGCCAGAAGTACGCCAGATGAAAGCCCCACTGAATCCGGTGAAGCCACTCAAGCTAGAGATGGGCGATCGCCATCACCCCGAATCTGCAATCTGCAAATAAGCTAAAGCGCCCACGAAACGGCTCAGGCTTCGCTAGAGTGAATAGACGTTCACAATGGCTCACAGCCTACTCACGCTCTACCGAGAGGGGTTATGGTGACAACCCGCGACGCATCTCCATTTGATTTTTCGCCCCGCTCCACCCAAGACGCGGAAGCCCTCAACGCCCTCGGGTTTATGCCGGGGTTAAAGGAACTGCTGACCCTCCGCCAAGTGCATGCCCTCGAACACGCTACGGTGTGGATGCTGATGGAGGCCGCGCAGGCTGGGCGGCTTATAGGTCACGCGGGCAATACGGCTGAGGGCGATCGCCTCCAATTGGGCGGCATGTCGACCGAGGACGGGTTTTATCTGTATGGCGCAGTCGGGCTGGCGGATGTGCAGCGGGCGGCCGGGCAAGCCCTGCGGCGATTGCAAAACGGCGAGTGGGATTTGGCCATTCATCCCCGCTGCGGCACCAACCTGTCGGTGGGGATGGCGATCGCCGTCGGCTTAGCCCTAGGAGCCCATCTTGTCATGCCCAAAGACCCCCTAGGGCAACTGGTCGGCTTTGGGCTTGCGGCCACCACAGCAATGCAGGTAGCCCCCGATGTGGGCACGGTGGTGCAGCGCTATGTGACAACAGCGATCCCCTTTAATTTGGCGATCCACGACATCCAGCGACTGGGCGATCGCTGGGGACAGCCGACTCACTTTATCCGCGTCCGCTGGGTAGCCTAATATTTGTCGCAACCCAATTTGCAAACTTTGATTACGACCCAGCAATAAAACTTAAGGGCCCAGACAAAGCAATTAACCCTTCAGAGTAGTACGCTGAAAGACGATTACCGTGCGGAAAAATCCTCTTGCAGGTTGAGTTTGGGGACGATCTCTTCAAGTCTCTTGTCAAGGGGTTTGATTCAGGATTAATCATTTAAAGGGAAAATACTCATGGTTCAACGCGGTTCTAAAGTTCGAATCCTTCGGAAGGAATCTTACTGGTACAACGAGGTCGGCACCGTCGCCACCGTTGACCAGAGCGGCATCAAATACCCCGTCATTGTGCGGTTTGATAAAGTAAATTACAACGGTTTCAGCGGCTCTGCCGGTGGCGTCAACACCAACAACTTTGCTCTCAGCGAATTGGTGGAAGTTGAAGCACCCAAGAAGTCTAAATAGACTGACGATTGCGGACTCCATTAAAACCAACCCTAGGGTTTGGAGGTGAGGCGTTGCTTCACCTCCAAACTCTAGCAATCTGGTTTTATCAAAACCCCAATCTTGGGCAAAATGCCTTTTGGCTGGAGCCAAGACCTGGAGCCAAACTCTATTGAGCTTAGGTGGCTTGTGCCCGAACTCCCTGAAGTAGAAACAGTGCGCTTGGGGCTAAACCAAGTGACGCTTAATCAAATTATGTTGGGTGGGGATGTGTTGCTTGAGCGCACCATTGCCCACCC
>DATNOW010000633.1:0-12784 GCA_036703515.1 Chroococcidiopsis sp. | reverse complement strand
AGCAGATCGCCTAGACCCTTAATGCTGGCTTTATCTAGCGGCTCTAGCAGGCCGAGTTCGATCATCTGCTGCACCATGTAGTCAGACGGGTAGATGATGCTGTAGGCACCGCCACCGCCCGCCTGGAGCTTGGCCAACATGGTCTCGTTAGAGTCGTAGATGTCGGCAACGACCTTATAGCCAGTCGATTCGGTAAAGCTAGTCAGTAGCTCGTCGTCAAAATAGCCCGACCACGAATAAACGTGCAGCGTATCCGATGTCCCACCGCTACTCTCCGTTGGGCTGGCTCCCACATCCGATAGGTTGCGTCGGCAGTTGGCCAAGGCCAAACCCGATAAAGCCGCCGCCGAAAGCTGAAGGAACCTCCGCCGGGTAGATGCAGGCGATCGCCACAGAGAGGAGTAAGAGTGTCGTGTATCCATGGGAGTTGCGCTAAAGAGAGCAGTCGTTGACGAGGAAACTCTAATGAGAATAACCTTTCCCAGGTACCAAGGTTGAGAGTCGTGCAAAACATTTAACGGGAAATTTGGGAAATGGTATGCCCAAACACAGCAGCAGCCGTTGACATGACAGCACAGTTCCACCGTCATTCCGGGCGTAGCGCAGCGCAGAACCGGAATCCATCTAAGTCGGTAGGTTGGGTTGAGTCTAGCGAAACCCAACATTCACAAGGATTTTACGTTGGGTTTCGTTTCCTCAACTTAACTTACTTGAGCTGCGAATACGCCCAGCAGCACTCCTACATCGCCGTGATGAGGTGAATGCAGCGTGCTTTAAAAATTACAGCCAAGCCCGGCATGATTACCATACCGGGCTTGGTTACAGGTCAGTTTTTCAGCAGCGATTAGCTTAATTGACTGACAAATTTGCTTCATCCTCCAGCCGATTCTCCTCAGTAGGAAGAGGGGGAGCCAGAAAAATTTCAGACTTCTCAAAGCCCCTCGCCCACTCTGGGAGAGGGGTTTGGGGTGAGGGCATCCCGCATCAGCCGCTATTGAGCTGCGTCCGATAGCGATCGTAGAGGTCGATCGCCTCACCCACATTGCCGAGGGCTTCGCATTTCTCCAGCACCGCATCTGGTGGGAACATTGCCTTATCGTCCTTCAGCTCCGTCGGGAATAGCTCCACCGTTTTCTTATTGGGAGTGGCGATCTTCATCCGCGATAGCACTTCGGCTGAGGTGCTGGGGCCGCTCATGTAGTCGATCCAGGCATAGGCCGCTTCCACGTTTGGCGCGGTTTTGGGAATCACGATCGTGTCTGTCCACACTGTGGCTCCGCTAGCGGGGACGATGTACTTCAGGGCAGGGTTGGCGCTGACCACGTCAATGCCATCGACCGAGTAGGCGTGGGCCATGAGCAGATCGCCGACCAATAGCTGATCTTTCCAAGCATCGGTGGTGAATGAGTTGAGGGCAGGCTTCAGCTCGGCTAGCTTGTTGTAGGCGGCTTCAATCTCTTCGGGCTTGGTGGTGCTATTTGAGTAGCCTAGCGACTTCAGCGCCATGCCCATAACTTCACGCACGTCGTTGAGTAGCGTCAGCTTGCGCTCCAGCTTGTCCATGTTGTCCCAGAGGTAGTCCCAGTCGGTAACTTCACCTAAGATTTCGGTGTTGTAGACCAGACCGGTGGTGCCCCAGCTAAAGGGAATGCTGTATTTGTTGGCGCTATCGTAGGGCGGGCTTTGCCACTGGGGGTAGAGATCGGCCAAGCCAGGGACACGAGATTTATCGATTTCACTCAGCAGGTCTAGCTCGATCATCTGCTCGACCATGTAGTCAGACGGGTAGATGATGCTATAGGCACCGCCGCCGCCGGCCTGCAGCTTGGCCAACATGGTCTCGTTAGAGTCAAAGATATCGGCAATCACTTTGATGCCGGTTTTCTTTTCAAAGTCTTCTAAAAGCTGTTCGTCGATATAGCTTGACCACGAGTAGACGTGGAGCTCTCCAGAAGCGCTGGACGCACCCGATGCTGCCGGGCTAGAGGCAGAAGATGAACTGACATCGGAAAGGTTGCGCGTGCAGTTTGAAAGCACAACACCCGAAAGTGCGGCAGATGAAAGCTGTAGAAAGCGACGCCGAGAGGCGGATAGCTGCAAGGTCTGTCTGGACTGCTGTCGTCTCCAAAAATCCTTCTGCACCATTAATGCAAGACCTCCCTATCGAAACCGATTACTATCAACAGATGATGGAACGGATGTGGTCGAACGGGCATACCTACTGGAGCAATGCTCTAGCAGACGCAGTTCCCTAAATTCAGACCAGCAATCAATAACGCTGTAAAACGATTGCAGACGGGCAGGGTCGCTCTGGGGGAGCTAGCTGAGCGCTAAACGATCATCAATGATGCCTGCTTAATGGTTTCGGAGTAGTGTCAAACACTACAGTCCTTGGTGGCTATGGCTATGGCCGTGGCGTTGGCTATGGCGTTGGTTCTGGCTTAGATAGAAGAGTTATGCCTTAGGCACTCAGCGCCAAACAGTCGGCCGCAGCCCAGTAGACGTGGATAGGCGTATCGGGTTTGGGTGCGCCTTCTAGGCGGTTGGGCTGCATGACGGTGAGGCTGTCGCCCGACATCAGCTCAATCACATAGTGGACGTGGGTGCCTAAATACATGGTGTGCTTGAGCCGGCCTTCAAAGCAGTTGGGCTGGCTAGCGGGTTTGTCGAGGCTGACGTGAATTTTTTCGGGACGGACGCTGACGACGACTTGGCTGGGGGTGCTGCCGTTGACCGTATCGAGCGATCGCGCTAAGAGCTTTAACCCTTTGTCGGTTGTCACCTGGAGCGTCTGCGAGTCAAGCCCAACAACGCGCCCTTGGAACAGGTTGGTATCGCCAATAAAGTCGGCCACAAACGGCGTTTTGGGATACTCATAGATTTCGCTAGGGCTGCCGATTTGCTCAATCCGCCCTTCGTTCATCACGGCGATGCGATCGGAGAGGCTGAGCGCTTCTTCTTGGTCGTGGGTCACCATCACAAAGGTGACGCCCAAGCGCTGATGCAAGTTAGAAAGCTCGACCTGCATTTCTTTGCGCAGCTTGAGGTCGAGTGCGCCCAGCGGTTCGTCGAGCAGCACCACGGTGGGGCGGTTGACGAGGGCGCGGGCCAGGGCGACCCGCTGCTGTTGCCCACCCGAAAGCTGCCCCGGAAAGCGTCGGGCAAAGGAATCCATCTTGACCAGTCGCAGCGCTTCATCGACGCGATCGCGCAACTCGGCCTTGGAGCAGTTTTTGATCCGCAGCCCAAAGGCTACGTTTTCCCACACGGTCAGGTGGCTAAACAGGGCATAGCTCTGAAAAACGGTGTTGACCGGGCGACGATAGGGCGGCACGCCCACCATCGATCGCCCCCGAATCACAACTTCGCCAGCGGTTGGTTCTTCAAACCCGGCAATCAGCCGCAGCGTTGTGGTTTTGCCGCAGCCCGACGGCCCCAAAATGCTAAAAAATTCTCCTTGCCCAATGGTCAGGTCAATCCCGCGGACGGCCGTATCACCGTTATAGACCTTGAACACCTTGCGAAGCTCAACGTCATATTTGATATCCGTCTCGGTGATGGCGCGATCTTTAGTGACAGTCTGAGACATGGTTGCAGTTCCCTAGGATAATCCCCAACGGTGTCAGATAGAGGCAAACAAAACGAGTGCAGCGCTGCATCGACGTGATTTATCTTCAGTGGCATCGGGCGATCGCCACTGTTCTTTGAGATACATCTTGGAGATGCAAAGCTCTTTGAGAGACAAATTCTGACAATACACGCTCTATTTTTGTCACATAGCATAACCCAAGTCGCGGCTTAGGGCTATGGAATTGCAGAGGTGAAAGGGGAGCAGTGGAGGGGCGATCGCCAGGCTTGACCGACAAAGATCGGCAAACGCCGAGCAAAAGTTTAGCCACAAATCTAGGCGCTATCCGCACAACAAACGCAAAAATCAGGCTGTTAAAAAAAGCAGGGGCAAGAGAGACAATGCGTAGCATGGCGTACACCATGCTGACCCATTAGACCTCCTACCCCTTGAATCGATTCCAAATTTAGAAAATCTGTAGGCGATGTGCTGAACGTTGGATTACCGCTGCTGCGTCGAAAACAGTCTTGCCCGCAGGCACTCACTGCTCCTAGTCATCAGCCCAGCATTCAACCCATTGACCCACTATTCAGATCTGCGATCGAGATCTGCGACGCAAGCCCACTATTCAACAGTGATCTTGCCTGCCATGCCAGCACCACGGTGGGGGGCACAGTAGTAGTTGTAGGTGCCCGGCGTGTCGAAGGTAACTTCGTAGGATTCACCAGGGGAGAACAGCAGTTGGTCGTGAGACTTGGTGCTGTCACCTTCAAAGATAATGTTGTGGGGAGGGAGCTTGTTGTTCACCCATTTCACGGTGTCGCCAGCGGTCACCGTTAGATTAGCCGGGTCGAACGCCAGCATGCCGTTGTCAGCGCCCATTTTGACAGTAAAGGTTTCAGCAGCAGCGGGCGAAACAACCAGCAAGAAGCTGCCAATGACCAAAGTAATGCTCAAAAAGGCGAGACTTAAACTCCGGGAAATTTGAGCGATCAATTTCATGGTTACCTCAGGAGATTTAAGCGAGTTTCGTAATCATCAAGTAGAATTCTATCCCGAATGTTCCACTTCTGCGGCGCTGCTTGCCTGACAAAACCTCAGGATTTTGGCGATCGCGCTCGATTTTTGCCAAAGGCTCTTTAAAGCAGCTAAAACAGCGTGGAACCCCAGCGCGGGGCCTTTTGGGCCGCTCTGATAATAAAGGCCGCCAGGTTTTCGACCTCTGTCGACGACATCCAGCTTTCGGGCACCTCCCGACACGAAAATGCCTCTTCGCTGCCGTCGTAGGTCATCGGGTGGCGAATATAGGCCACCAGGCTGTTGATTGTGTCACGGGGCGGTGTAGCCGCCTTAAGCGCCTCCAGCGACAGCGGTACCAGCGGGTCGGGCAAGGTCGCGCCGCCGACGTGGCAAGTTTTGCAGTTGTCTTCAAACAGGCGCTTGCCGACCGAGATCTCCGCACCCGAAAACAGCTTCGACTGGCTGCTGTCAAAGGGTAGAGCCACCGGTTCGGCGACATCCAAAAAGCGGGCGACGTAGGGATCAATCGCCCCAGCATAGGCCGGCGCGGCATTTAGCAGGCTGAATGTGGTCACAAACAGAGCCAGTAGCGCTCCCATCCAGCGGCGGGCGTAGCGGTGGCGGGGCAAAGCAGAGCAAAAGCGAGTTTTCATCGGGTTTAGATAAACTTGGCGAAACTGTTACATGGTCGTTTCATAGCCGTTTCATAATCGTTACACAATGTTACGTACCTTGCATGCAGATTCTCCCATCCACCCACCCTCCTGCCCTCTCTCCCACCCTCTCCCCCAAAAACCAAAAGAGCCAGCCCCGCAGAACCGTATTTGGCTGCTGCTAGGCTGACTCTCAATGTCAGGGCGATCGCCCCTAGATTTAGCGTCAGGACATGGGTATCAGGGCATTATTTAGTAGTAAATCTTGCCGCCGCCCCATTTTTCGCCAATAACTTTTGGTTGTAGCAGAATGTGACCTGCAATGCTGAACAGATCATCATCCGTGAGGTTTCTCATTTTTGGGAAAATATCTGCACTCTGCATGCTAGGGTGCACTTCAGCGATTGAATCCAAACCATCGTAGGTGGTTGGGTTTTTCATATAATCGATCAACGCTTCCACGTTGGTGCGGTCAGGAGTCGCCAGCGCCAAGGTTTCCGGCTCTAGCCCCAGGTTTGGATCAGTCTTGGTCACGCCGCCAACGTGGCATTGACCGCAAGCATAGTTAAAGAGGCGCTTGCCTTCAGCAACTTGCTTGGGCGTCAACGTGACGGTATCACCTGCGGCGTTGAGTGGGATAGTGCGGGTGGCTGCATCCAGTTCAGTGGCGATCGCTCGTCCACCGGCAATCACCTGGAAAGAAAGAAACAATATTACCGCGAAAAGCCAAATGTACCTTCTTAACATGATTCTCCTCAAAAACGTACCTCAGTCTTTGGCAGTTCAAGGCCTACCAGAGATTCAACACAGCTAGACTCAATTTTCTCAACTTTAAGCGTTGCAAAAGTGTGTCTCCAGGGTCGGACAGCCGCTCAAGCACACGCCCAACAGGGCTAGAAAACCGATAAAGTGGCTCACGGACTGGGCAGGGTTAGTCTGTCCTAATTCAATATCATGCCACCGATCGGGTGCTTTCCCAAGGCAGTTTTTGTCGCCATTTCAAAAATCTCAGGATCAGGGTGTCAGAGGCTCGTAGATGAGTAAAGGCAGATTAATTTGAGGCGACCGCAGACTCACGCTTGTCAGGGTAGTCACTGTATTGACAGAATAGATGGGATAATTTCTTATTCTTAGAACAAAACATCTGTTTTATTGTTGTTTTGGTGACTGGCATTGGGGCATCTTGGGAATATAGCGACTAAGAAGTACGTAGGGGCAGCCGTCTCAAGGTGAACCGCGAGGTTCTCGGCACCGCGTTTGGATGCCAACGCGGAGAGACCAATCAGCGTCTGCCGTCTCGTCCAAGATATCCAGGGGTAGATATGGGATTATGAGCACAGTCTTGATCGTGGATGATAGTCAAACGCTGAGACAAATGCTCTCGGATCTTCTTCGTGAACATGGGATCAAGGTTGTTGAAGCGACAAATGGCGTAGAGGCGAAGGAGCGGATTCAGTCTAGTGCGCCAGATTTGGTGATCACCGACTTGATCATGCCGCAGATGAATGGCTATGAGCTGTGTCGTTGGATTAAAAACGAACCCACTACCCAGAGCATTCCAGTACTGATTTGCTCTACAAAAAGCGAAGAGTTCGATCGCTATTGGGGTATGAAACAAGGGGCTGATGCCTACATCACTAAGCCGTTTCACCCGCCCGAATTGCTCAAAACCGTTCGCCAACTGCTGCGGGGCATGGGCTAGCGCAAGCGCTGCGATAAGGCCATGAATGCCATGAATGCGATCAACGTCGGGGTGTAGGGTGAGGAGCAAGACAGTTGGTGAGTGATGCAGAGCCGCGCTATAGAAATCCGGTGCCAACGGTTGACATCATCATTGAGATGAGCGATCGCCCCCATCAGCCGATTGTGCTGATCGAACGGCTCAATCCACCCTATGGGTGGGCGATTCCGGGGGGCTTTGTTGACTATGGTGAAGCCGTTGAAGCGGCGGCCTGTCGGGAAGCGCTCGAAGAAACAGGGTTGCAGGTTGAGCTATTAGAGCAGTTTCACGTCTATTCTGACCCGGCCCGCGATCCCCGACAGCATACGATTAGCGTTGTGTTTTTGGCGATCGCCCAGGGCACCCCGGTGGCCCAAGATGACGCCAAGGCGCTGAAGCTGTTTGAGCGGTGGCAAATTCCTGAGGCGCTGTGTTTTGACCACGGCAAAATTTTGCGCGACTATCGTCGCTATCGCGAGTATGGATTGCGGCCACAAGTGAGATAATCACCTCGTCCCCTATTGCGCTCACTGATTGCGCTAACTCACGGTCTGACGCCATGCTGCGAACCATCATTCAAACCGACCAAGCTCCTGCTCCCGTAGGCCCCTATAACCAAGCGATCGTCGCCTCCGGGCAATTTATTTTTGTGGCTGGGCAAATCCCCCTCGATCCCGCTAGCGGTCAAATTGTGGGTGAGGGCGATATCACAGCCCAGACCGAGCAGGTGATCGCCAATCTGCGCGCCATTTTGAGTGCGGCTGGGGCCACCCTCGACAACGTGGTCAAGACGACGGTGTTTTTGGCTGATATGAACGACTTTGCCGCCATGAATGCGGTCTATGCCAGCGCCTTTGGAGACGCCAATGCCCCGGCCCGGGCCGCCGTTGAAGTGGCACGTTTGCCTAAGGATGTCAGAGTCGAAATTGAATGCGTGGCGGTGATTTAATCGCCTGTAAGGGTGGCTTGGGCGGCTTGGATGGGGTTTGGTGTCCTAGCGGTACAAACCCTGCCATAAGCCTTATTGCAAGATTGTTTTAGAAACGATCCGCGTTTTCTTGCGATCGGCCTCGGATAGGTCTTGCCCCGACTGCAACCGGGTGGCGTTGTCTTGCAGCACGGTAGCGGCGCTTTGGTCGCCCATTTGCAGGGCGGTTTTGGCGGCCGATTGCAGCATGGTGGCGGCCCCAGCGCGATCGCCTTGGTGCAGCTTAATTTCGGCAATTTGGGTTTGGCGATATTTGGCCAGCGCCAGCACATGCTGTTGCACCTGCGGGTTGGCTGCGGGCTGGAACATATTCATGACGTTGGCTTCAATGGTGAGCGGTTCAGAGATCAGCCCTTCTTGGTTGAGGGATGGGTTGTCATAGCGCACCCGCAGTTGGGCGATCGCCTGCTTGCCCTCAGCCAACTGTCCCGCATACAGATTGGTCAACACCACCCTAGGCGTGTCGATCATTAAGTCTCCCAGTCGCACCACGTGGCGGTTGCCCTCTTGCGACACCGACAGCTCAATGGTTTCAGGCACCACCTGGGCGATCGGCTTGAGTTCGGCCAGGCGCACCTGGGGCATTAGTTCGATCAGCAGGTGGGCATTGGTCAACCGCACCGATTGCGCCCGGCTAAACAGGCGAGCAAACTCGCTCACCGCTTCATCGGGCTGCTGAATGTAAGACAGGCTGCCGCCGCCGCCATCGGCAATTTTTTCGAGAATGTCTTGGTTCCAGTGGTCGCCAAACCCAAGCGTACTCAGGGTCATGTTGTACTGCGCCGCTAGTTCGGCCAGCTTCAGGCAGCGATCGTTGTCGCCATGCTCGTTTTCGCCATCGGTCAGCAAAAACGCTTGGGAAATGGTTTCCTGCTTGCCCTTGGCCATTTCTTCGATGCCCAAGCGCATCCCCTCATCGATGGCCGTGCCTCCGCTGGCCTTGAGCTTGTTGATTTCGACCTTGATCCCGGCTGGGTTTTCGATGATTTGATTGGGCACCAACACCTTGGCTTTGTGATCAAACACCACAATCGAGATGCGATCGCCCGGCGACAGGCTATCCATAATGCGATGGGTCGCTTGCTTCACGGTTTCGAGTGGTCGCCCGTTCATCGAGCCGCTGTGGTCTAAAATCAGGCACAGATTGAGCGGGGCTGCGCGACCCACCGATTCCGCGATCGCCGAAATCGAAATCGCCAGTTGACGCTGGCTACTGGGCTGATGCATATCCAGATTGGCATCACTAAGGGCAGCTTGTAGACCAACTCTCATAACAAGGCTCCTAAAGGAGGGTAGAGGATAACTGGCGGATCGGTTACAGACCAGGATACAGACCAGTTAGCCCATTCATTCAACTTCAACACCCGATTGGCAAAATTCCGAAGTCGCTGAGGTTCGGATAACCCCCACTCGATTCACGATAAAAGCTCACCCAGTTGCCTTCGGGAACACGCTACTATGTTAAAAAAGTGCCATTCTCTTAGGCAACTGCAACATGAGTTCACCCATCAAAGCTGTCCAAACTCAATCCTACGGCGACGCCTATTATCGTACACCGCCACCGGATCTGCCCTCTCTCTTGTTGAAAGAGCGCATCGTATATTTGGGGATGCCTCTGTTTTCCTCCGATGACCTCAAGCGCAGAGTGGGTGTCGATGTAACTAAGCTGATTATTGCTCAGTTGCTCTATTTGCAGTTTGACGACTCTGAAAAACCGATCTCCTTCTATATCAACTCTACCGGCACCTCTTGGTATACCGGAGACTCGATCGGCTATGAAACAGAGGCCTTTGCCATTTGCGACACCCTGAGCTACATCAAGCCTCCGGTTCACACCATCTGTATCGGTCAGGCGATGGGCACCGCTGCCATGATTCTATCTGCGGGTACCAAGGGCTATCGAGCCAGCCTTCCCCACGCCACGATCGTGCTTAACCAGCCGCGCACCGGCATGGGACAAGCTCAGGCCACCGATATCCAAATCCGAGCTAAAGAGGTGCTTTCTAACAAAGCTGCCCTGCTCGAAATTTTGGCTAAAAACACCGGGCAAACGGCTGAAAAAATTGCGAGTGACACCGACCGCATGCTGTATATGACTCCGCATGAAGCGCAAGCGTATGGCCTGATCGATCGCGTGTTAGAGAGTGTCAAAGAATTGCCCAAGCCGATCGCGGCCCTGACCAGTAATCCCTAACCTGACATGATCGTAGGCTGGCAAGCTTAAGATTTGCCCATAGTTGGTCAACATTTTTTGCCAACATTTGCCAATATTTTTTGCCAACATTTACTTTTGCCAACATTTACAGTTCATTCTGGGGGCGACCCCGGCTGCATCCGTAAACGTTAGGGTAAATGGTCAGGTCTACGATTCCCGATGTTTCCCTCGTTAACCCTTATCCCTCCCTAAGATTATGCCTATCGGTGTTCCAAGTGTCCCCTATCGCCTTCCTGGCAGTCCTTATGAGCGCTGGATCGACATTTATACCCGTCTGGGGCAAGAGCGCATTATTTTCCTTGGGGAAGAAGTAGACGACACGATTGCTAACTCCATCGTCGCCTACATGCTCTACCTTGACTCCGATGATTCGACCAAGCCGATCTACATCTACATCAACTCTCCGGGGGGTTCGGTGACGGCAGGGATGGCCATCTATGACACCATGCAGCACATCAAGTCTGAAGTGGTGACCATCTGCTTGGGCTTGGCGGCGTCGATGGGCGCATTTTTGCTGGCGGCAGGTACCAAGGGCAAGCGCCTAGCGCTGCCCCACTCTCGCATCATGATTCACCAACCGCTCGGCGGCACCGGTCGGCGTCAGGCAACCGATATCGACATCGAAGCCAAGCAAATCTTGCGGGTGCGCCAAGAGCTGAATGAGCTAATGGCCCGTCATACTGGCAAAACCGTAGAGCAGATTGCGAAAGATACCGATCGCGACTACTTTATGTCGGCCGAAGAAGCCGTCGAATATGGACTGATCGACCGCGTGGTTGATTCGGCTCCCTAGCGTGACTAACGTGACTTTGTAGCTAGCTCTGTGGCTTTATCAAGCTCTTTATGGAGCGATAGAGCTATCGCTCTTGTCTGTTCTGGCTGCATGTGTCTTGACAGAGCCATTCTCCTGACTTTAGATGGAGAATGGCTCCGTGTAGCGCTCTCTACCATCGAGAGCGCCAAGCGATCTGCCTGACTCTAACCGGAACTATTGCAGACTGAATTAAACCCAGTCTGTCTACTTGTACAGCAATGAATCTGGCAGACTGTTATCGATTATTGGGATTGAGAACGGGGGCATCCTACGACGAAATTAAGGCGTCTTATCGTCGTTTGGCACGCGAATATCACCCCGATGTCAACCCTGATAACCAGTCGCAGTCCCAGGAAAAGTTTATTCAGCTAACCGAAGCTTACAAATACTTGCTGCGTCAGGTGCAGGCGGGTCAGGCCAGTGGCTCAGGGGCAAGTCGGGCAGAGACGTCCTCTCGCTATGCTGCCCGTCCTACCAGTGGCCCTACCAGCGGATCTGCTAGTGGCTCTGCCAGCGGCCCTGCGCCGACTCCTCGCGTCAAAGTGACGCGCAAGCCTGCGGCGGCCTATACCGCGCCCGATCTGTCGCAGACCGATCAACAGCTCAAGCAAAATGCCTACGAGCAGCTCCAGCAGTTTTTGAAGGATCATCGCTTCCCTCGGGCGATCGCCCTTGTTGAAGGCTTGGCCCAACGGTTGCCCAATGACGTCGAAGTGCGACAGTGGCAGGCAATTACCTACCAGCGCTGGGGGCGACAACTGGTGAACGAAAATCAGCCCGACAAAGCCCGCATTTATCTGAAAAAGGCGCTGCGTACCGATCCCCACAATAAGTCGCTGTGGTACGAAGTCGAGCGAGACTTTCGCCGCATCGAGCAGCAGGAATTGCTGTAGAAATTCTTACTGATCCGGTATTACGTTGCTCCAGTATTACTCTGCGCCAGAATTAGGTTTCGCCTAAATAACCCCACTGGTCGCCCACTCTGACGGCGGCCAGCCCTTCGTGGAGTGATCCGGCGTCGGCAAACTGCGGCTCTACGGCAAATTCGCCGTTGTCGTTGATGTAGCCCCAGACATTACCAATTTTGACGGCAGCTAGCCCTTCTGAGAATGGATAAGCGTCGTCAAACCCTAGGGGAATGATGATGCTCCCCTGTGGATTGATAAAGCCATACTTATCATCATTGCGCACTAGGGCCAACCCTTGGCTAAAGCTAAAGGTGTCGTCAAACTGGGGGGCAATTTGCAGGGTGCCGGTTTTGTCGATGTAGCCATAGCGCCCGTCAACCCGCACGCGGGCCAGCCCTTCGGCAAAGGTGTGGGCCACGTCAAACTGGGCGGCGATCGCCAGGGCACCGGTTTTGTCGATAAAACCATACTTATCGTTGAGGGTGACGCGCGCCAGCCCTTCACCAAATTCGTCGGCGGTATCAAACTCAGGCGCAACCACGACGTTGCCCCGCTTGTCGATATAGCCATAGCGGTGATCGATTTCGACCCCGGCTAACCCCTCTTTGAACATGGGAGCGGCGCTTTCAAAGTCGGGCTTGATGATAAATTTGCCGGTCAGGTCGATGTAGCCATAGCGATGGTTGATTTCTGCCCGCGCTAACCCCTCTGAGAAGGTATCGGCGCTGTCGAACTTGGCCCTAATGATTAGCTTGCCGTCGGCGTTGATATAGCCCCACTTGTGATCGATCGCGACTCGCGCCAGCCCCTCTGAAAACTGGTAGGCCCCTTCGCGATAGATGCTGATCGGGTCGTAGTCGAGTTCGGGGGCGATCGCAAATTGCCCCAGTCGGTTGAT
>DATNOW010000632.1:0-2523 GCA_036703515.1 Chroococcidiopsis sp. | reverse complement strand
AATGCCAGTTAGTTCATTTTTCGCAAGAAATGGTTTGTATCCGTGGAGTTTAGGCTGTCATTGCCAGGTTGTTACAAAAGTTTGTGATCTGCAAGACTGGAACGTCCTTCCTTGCCGCACGCCCCGATCCCTCTCTGCATGCTCTGGGGGCTATGGACTGTAGGCTATGTGTGGGCTATGTGTGGGCCGTATGAGCTCTTCTGTATCGGTCGTCCTGCACAGAATATCCTGGGACAGGTCTCTACAAAATGAACGGTTAGATCGTGCCAAGCCCAGAGCCAAACCCACAGCAAAATCAAAAGTCGGGCATTTCACCAGGTAGAGCGATCGCGGTATTCTAGAGAACGTTACACTTCATTGCGAATTGAAAATCGTGCCAATCGCGCATGATAGCTTCTTAACCGTTGAACACTTAACAACAAAAATTTAGATTAAGGATGAACGCTTTGGTTACCCGTTCTGAGCATCTTTCCAATCCCTCCTGCCGGGAAGACTTCAGTGAGTACGTGGCCCATCTCCAGCTTCACATGGCGCTTCAAGCTCGTAATCTAGTACCAACGTTGACGAATACAGCCGACAGTCGCGAGCTGCTACTGCATCAAACCCAGGCGCACTTCGAAAAGTTAGTATCTCGTCAAGCGGTTTAACTTTCCTGATCTAGCCCTACGGCTCTAGCTACATTGGATGCAATGCGCGTTTGAGCCATGCTATGCCGCGGTAGATGAACCCGTTTCACCCACCTAGGTCATAGCCAGTTGCTGCAAAATGCCCGAAACTTAAGCAAGATATAAGGATAGGCGATCGCTTGTGATAGGCGATCGCTTGTTTATTTGCACAGGTGGGTTGACGCATTGAAAGTTTTTAAAACGCTGACAGCGAGCTGTCGCCATAACCTGTTGATCTTGTTTTTGGCAGGGCTTTTGTTTTGGTCTGCATTAGCCTCATTGCTGCCGACGCTGCCCCTCTACGTGTCAGAAATTGGGGGCAACAGCCAAGATATCGGCATTGTCATGGGCTGCTTTGCCATTGGGCTACTGCTGTTTCGGTCATGGCTCGCGCGATTGGCTGACCTGCGCGGACGCAAACTAGTCTTAATCATCGGCATGGTCGCAGTGGCGTTTGCGCCGCTGGGCTATTTAGCCACCCACTCCATTCCGCTACTGATGGCAGTGCGAGCTATCCATGGCATCAGTATTGCGGCCTTTGCGTTAGCCTACAGTGCGCTTGTGGTCGACGTCTCACCGCCCGAGTCAAGGGGTGAGCTGATTGGCTATATGAGCTTGGTCAACCCAACTGGGATGGCGCTTGGCCCCGCCCTGGGCGGCTTCTTGCACGAATGGGGAGGATACACTCCCGCTTTTTGGGCTGCTGCGGTCATGGGCATGGTGGGTTTAGTCTGCACGATGCAGGTGCGGGAGTCAGGAGAGCACCTGACGCGCAAGGCTAGCGATCAGCAGTCGGCTGGTCAGTTTTGGCTGATGCTGGGCAGCCCCCGCATTCGCATTCCGGCTGTTGTGTTGTTTTTGATTGGGCTGGCCTTTGGCGGGCTGACCACCTTTGTGCCGCTGTTATTTAAGCAAGTCCAAGTCGATCTCAACGTCGGACTGTTTTATACCGCAGCGGCGATCGCCAGCTTTGGCATTCGGCTGATTACGGGGCGCGCCTCTGACCAGTATGGGCGAGGGCCGTTCATCACCGTCAGTTTGGTGATGTATATGGGCTCAATGGTGTTTTTGTGGCAGGCGACCAATGCTTCAACGTTCCTCTTGGCGGGCGTTTTAGAAGGGGCGGGTGGAGGTATCTTAATCCCGATGATGGCTGCACTGATGGCCGATCGCTCCTATCCCGACGAGCGCGGACGCACCTTTAGTCTTTGTATGGTGGGGTTTGACTTGGGTATTGCCGTGGCGGGCCCCTGTCTAGGGGCGATCGCAGACGCCACCGACTATCGCTTTATTTTTGGTCTGGCGGCCGGGCTAGCGTTTTTGGGCTTGGTGGTGTTTATGACGCTGTCGAGTAAGGATCTGCTGCATTCAATGCGGTTTGCCACCGGGCAGGGTGAGGATGTCTACGCCGTGGATATCCCTCACCTCAAACCACAGCTATAGCCAAGATCAAGCCGAGATCAACAAGCACAACAAAGGGGGAAAACGTAGACTAGTTCATCGTTTTCCCCCTTTGCTTGATGTTGGCTTTGTGGCTTTTTGCGTCGGTTCGCTTTTCGCCTTTAGGCTAAGAGCCTTTTTGCTTTAGATGTAGTCTTGCAGCGCCTTCACGTCTAGGGGTTGCGACTGCAACGAACGGATCGCCGCTGCCGTGGCCTTGGCCCCAGCAATGGTCGTCACCGTCGGAATCTTGTAAGACAACGCGGTGCGCCGAATCGAGCGATCGTCTTCTTGGGCGGTTGCTCCCACAGGGGTATTGAGAATTAGCTGGATCTGGTTGTTTTTGATCGAGTCGATGATGTGGGGGCGGCCCTCATGCACCTTTAAGACGAGGTCAACTTCTAGCCCGTGGGCTTGC
>DATNOW010000631.1:0-10811 GCA_036703515.1 Chroococcidiopsis sp. | reverse complement strand
ATATTGACTGACAATTTGGGACAGATAGCCGCTGGCAATCCCCGCCGTGTTGGCATCGACGCCATCGATCAACACCTGCACCTCCGCCGGTTGCCCCCGCTTTAACTGCTGCTCAAATTCCGATGGAATCACCAGCCCTGTGGTGATCTCGCCTTGTTTTACCTGTCGCCCCAATTCCGCTTCGTCAAACAGATAGCGCTGGGTCACAAACACATCGTTGGCAGTCATGGCCGTGACCAGTTCGCGGCTGACATCGCTCTGAGCATAGTCAACCACGCCCAGCTTAATAAACTGGACATCGGGGTTGAGCACAAACCCATACAGCAGCAGTTGGATCGTGGGCGGAAACATCAGCAAAAACAAGAGCTGCTTGTTGCGCAAAATCTGGCTGACTTCTTTGGAGGCCAATGCCCAAAAACGAGAGTCGAGCAATCGGTTGACGAGCGTGGTGATCGGTTTCATGGACTTGATTGGCACGACGGGTTTAGAAAGCGTTAGTCCGAGAGCTGCATGTGGTTCAAATTGCGCCGGGCCGCGTTAAACAACAGCATCCCTAACACAACCAGCATGACTAGGTCAAACCACACGCCCGTCCACCCCGTGCCGCGCACAAAGGCATCGCGGATGATGACAATGAAGTAGCGGGCGGGGACGATATTGGTTACCAGCGACAGCGGAAAGGGGATATTGCTGAGCGGATAGATAAACCCCGACAGCAGCAGGGCCGTGAGGAAGCCAATCGTCGCCACGCCCTGCACCGCTGCACTTTGGCTGCTGGCACGGGTGCCCAGCACCAGCCCAAACATCACCGCCGCCGCCACATAGATCGGCAAGCTGACCAAAAACGGAGTCGGGTCACCGGCAAACCGGATGCCAAAGATCAGGGCGCTGAGAACCAAGATAATCACCGCTTCCCCCAAGCCCACAATCAAGTAGGCCAGCCCTTTACCCAGCAGCAGTTCCTTGGCGCTGAGGCTGGAGGCATAGACCTGAACGATGGTGCCCTGCTCTTTTTCGCGCACCATGGCGATCGCCGCCAGCAGCGACGGGTAAATCCACAAAATCAGGCCGCAGGTGCCCGGCACGATATACAGCGACTCTTTGCGTCCGGGGTTAAACCAAATCCGGGTGTGGAGGGTGATTTTGGGCCGATCGGGCTGTAGCCCCGACTGCCGCAGAAAAAACCGCGTCGTCGATTGGATAATGTTGCGAATGACGCGGGCGTTGTTGATATCGGAACCGTCGATTATGGCCTGCACCGGGCTAGGCACCTGGGCCTTGATTCGCTGCGAGAAATCGGGGGGAATGATCACGGCCACCTTGGCCCGCCCCGGATCGATGGCGTCTTTGACCGGATCGGTGCCCGTCCAGCGGGCGGGCTGAAACTGGTTGGTGGCAAACAGGCGCTCGATATAGCTGCGGCTGAGGGGGCTATTATCAAAATCTTGCACCACCAGGGGAATATTTTTGGCTTCGAGGCGAATCGCAAAGCCAAAGATAAACAGGGTCAGCAGCGGCAAGATAAAGGCCAACGCCACGGTGAGGCGATCGCGCTGAAACTGGGCTAGCTCTTTGCGACATTGGGACAAAATTCGCTTCATGAGCCAGGCTCCCGGTGAGTCTCTGGGCTAGTCTTCGGGCGAGTCTCTGGGCCAGCCTCTGGGGAATATTCTGGGGCGCGTTGGACGATGCCGATAAAGGAATCTTCGAGGGAGAAGGGCACGGGGCGCATCGATAGAATGGCGATCGCCCCGCTATCGGCATCGGTATTCATTCCAGGACGAGTTCCAGAATCAGCCTCGCCATCGCCCGCCAAAATGCGCTGTACCTGCGGAATATCGCCGTCGGGATCATCCAGCACCACATGCAGGCGATCGCCAAAGATCGACACCCGCCACGGCTCAATCTGGCGCTTTAACCGATCGGAGGCGGCTTGGGTCTGCGTGGTGACAAACTCGATTAGCTGGCCGGGCTGGGCTGCTTTGATCTGGCTAGGGGAACCCTGGGCCACCACCGCCCCCGCCACCATAAAGCCCAGGTAGTTGCAGTGCTCGGCTTCTTCCAGATAGTGCGTCGTCACCAAGACGGCGGTGCCCTGGCGGGCAAAGTCTTCGATCAAGCGCCAAAACTGACGCCGCGCCAGGGGATCAACCCCAGAGGTGGGCTCATCCAAAAACAAGATTTCGGGTTCGTGCATCACCGATGCGCCAAAGGCCACCCGCTGCTTCCAGCCACCGGGGAGGCGACCCGTAAGCATGGTTTCCTGCCCCTCTAGCCCGCAAATGGTCAGCACCCAGTCAATTTTGCGGCGGCGCAGGGCGCGGGGAACGCCATAGACGCCGCAGTAAAACTCTAGGTTTTCGACAATGGTGAGGTCATCGTAGAGCGTAAATTTCTGGCTCATATAGCCGATCCGGCGGCGCAGGGCCGGGTCGCGCAAATCGTGCGATCGCCCCGCCAGGGAAATCTGCCCGCTAGTCGGTTCGAGCAGGCCGCAGAGCATTTTGATCGTTGTGGTTTTGCCCGCTCCATTTGCGCCCAGCAGCCCATAAATCTCGCCGTAGCGCACCTCTAGGGTGACATCGTTGACCGCTTGAAAGCTGCCAAAGGTCTTGCGTAAATGCTGGGTGGCGATCGCCTGCTGCCGCTGACCAGCATTTGCGCGACGCCCCTGACGCGATCGCGGAAACGGAATAAACGGTGGATCGGCCCCCTGCTGCCGCAGGCGGGTGACAAACACATTTTCGAGGGTAACGTCAGCGGGCTGAAGGGTCGCAGGCGGCAGGTGGGTGGCTTGCAAAATCCGCTGCACGGCGGTTTCACCCTGGGACAGATCGGCCACCAAAACATCGAGGCGATCGCCAAAGGTCTGGACATCGGCCAGCGGCATAGCGAGATTTTTGGATTCAGAATGCTGGGGATCGACAGGCGGGGGATCAGCAAGCTGGGAATCGCCAGACTGGGAATTCACCGACGAAGCTTGGGCGATCGCCGCCTCTAGGGCCTGTTCGGTGTCTTCTAAGGCCGTGGTGCGCAGCTCTAAGCGATGCAGCCCCAGCGATTGACGGAGCTGCTGGAGCGTCCCGGTTTGCTGAATTTCGCCCTCATACATCAGCGCAATCCGGTTGCAGCGCTCGGCCTCATCGAGATAGGGCGTGGCCACCACAATTGTCACGCCCTCCTGGGCCGCGAGGCTAGCCAACACATCCCAAAACTCCCGCCGCGAAACCGGATCAACCCCTGTCGTTGGTTCATCCAGCAGCAAAATTTGCGGCTGCGACACTAGGGCGCAGCACAGCGCCAGCTTTTGCTTCATACCACCCGAAAGCTGCCCCGCCAGGCGATCGCCAAAGCCATCCAAACTCATCAGCCGCAGGTAGCGATCGCGCCGTTGCTGAAACCGTTCCTCCGGCACCTGCCGCAGCCCCGCGCTGTAGTGCAGGTTTTCGTCAATGCTGAGGTCGAGGTAAAGCGAAAACTGCTGGGTCAGGTAGCCGATGCCCAGCCGCGCATCCCGAGGCGATCGCCCCAACACCTCGACCGTTCCCGCCGAAGCTTCCATCACCCCCGCCAAAATCTGAAAGGTGGTGGTCTTGCCCGCTCCATCGGGGCCAATTAAGCCAAAAATTTCACCCCGCTGCACGGCAAAATCAATTCCCCGCACCGCCGCCAGTTGGCCGTAGCGCTTGTGCAAGCCAACTACCTGGAGGATGCGATCGCCTCCTGGTTCTGCCGCTAGTTCTGCCCCTGGATCTTCTGCGGCCTGCGATGGGGATGGCGATCGCGCTGTGCTGTGAATGTTGCCCATAAACACCCTGCTAGCTGAGTGAGCATTGACGAGTATTGCTGAATTTAGGGGAGAGTGTTAGCGAATATGGCGGAATCCGAAACGTTGCGCGGCATACCCCAGCCACACCGCCCACAAGCCCATGGTTCCTAGGTGACATCGGCCCTAGGAATTGTCGTCTAAAAATAGCTCCGCATCGGCAGGCATCCCCGGCTTGGCATAGCCGCCCGGCGACTCAATCGCGATCCGAATGCCAAACACCTGCTGGACGCGATCTTCTTGGAAGTAGATATTTTCAGGGGTGAAAGAAGCCTCCGCATCGATGGCGATCACCCGTCCAGCCAAGGGATGCCTGGGATCAGAATCTAGAAAAATCTGGGCATCTTGCCCTACCCGCACCCGCCCAATGTCGCCTTCGGGGATGAAGCCACGCAGGTAGACTGTGTTGAGATTCACCAGCGACAGCAGGGTTTTGCCAGTCGTCACCACCGTCCCTGGCTCGACGCTGCGCACGGTGACGACCCCATCGATGGGGCTGCGAATGGTCAGGTCGTTAAGCTGGGCCTGGATGCGCTGACGGCTGGCCTCGGCATTGTCAACCTGAGCTTGGGCGCTGGCGAGCTGCACCTGGGCTTGCTCTAGCTGGGTGGTGAGGCGATTGATCTGGACGAGGCGAATGTCGGGATTGAGGTTGCTCGATCGCGACTGGGTCAAGCTGCCTTGGGTGGCATTAACCTGGCGGCGGGCCGCTTCAACAGAAGCCTGACGGCTGCTGACGGTGGCGGCGGCGGTTTCATAGGCCGTCTGGGCCTGGTCGGCCCGCTGCTGGGGCACCACGCCATCTTGGGCCAGTTGAATGTAGCGATCGCGATCCATTGCCGCTAACCGCAGTTCTGACTGGGCCTGGATCACTTGGGCTTCAGCCTCTCGCAGTTGGGCCGTGGCCCCGGCCACTGAGGCTTCAGCTTGATAAACGCGCCCCTGACTGTCTTGGGACGATTGCTGGAGGTTGAGCTGGGCTTCTGCCAACTGGTTTTCTAACACGGAAATTTGGAGACGGGCGTTGGTCACCTGCTGTCGGGCCGCTTCTAAGGTGGCGATCGCCCCCTGGAGCTGGGCTTTCAGTTCGGCATCATCGAGCCGCGCTAGCAGATCGCCCACCTTGACCGTTTCCCCCTCGCGCACGGTAATTTCTTCCACCCGCCCCGGCACCTTAGTGCCGATGTCGGTTTCGTAGCCCTCGATACGCCCGGTAAGCTGCAAATTATCAGAGGGCATATGCGACAGCCAATACCAGGCCGCCAACCCTCCGGCCACCACCACCACCCCGACGGGGAGCAGCCATCGTCGCTGGGGCGATCGCTTCGGCGTTAGCGCTTCCACTTCGTCTGACTGTGGCGATTCTGAAAGTGATTGGGCCATAGCGTCACCCCCTGAATAGGTTGAACCCGGCATCCCCAGCGGAAAACCCCTGGTAAAATAAAATCATACTAGACGGTCTAGTCTAGAATAATTGACCATACTAGACGGTCTAGTATGATTGGGCAAGGTACGCTGTCGATTTCTTATTGTTTACTCACGCCCCAATTTGCCGCATAACCCCATGCCAGAACCCCCCTCTATCTCAACGGTTGATAAGCGAGAGCAAATCCTAGAGGGTGCAATGCGTGTCTTTTTGAGCCGTGGCTATGCCGACACCAGTATGGATCGGGCCGCCGCTGCCGCCAATGTTTCCAAGCAAACGCTCTACAGCCACTTTCGCGATAAAGAAGGGCTATTTACGGCCCTAATCGAGCGGGTCACGATTGAACGCACCCAGCTAGAACTCGGCTCAGAAATTCTGGAAGGAGAGCCCGAAGATGTGCTGCGGCGCGTGGCAGAAGTGTATCTCCACAAAATGGATGACGACGATTATCAGTCGCTGTTTCGCATTGTTATCGCCGAATCGGGTCGTTTTCCTGAACTGGCACAGCTTTACACCCGCACAGTAATCCGGCGGGGGGTGCAAATGCTGACGACCTATTTCATTGCCCATCCTGAATTACAACTTAGCGATCCAGAGGCCGCTGCCCGCATTTTTTGGGGCACCCTGGTGTCGTTTTTGGTGTCCCAGGCCATTCTCTATGGCGATGCCATCATGCCCATGGAGCACGGGCGGTTGATCGACAGCCTGGTGGCGCTGCTGGTGATGTATCCCAGTCGGCTACTGTCGGCCGCCCAAGCTGTAGGAGTAGTCGCCGTTACCCCCGCCACCGCCTATACCCCTGAGCCTTAAAAGCCCCTCAGGATCGTAGATTAAATAAACTGCAATTTTTGTAGGATGGGTTAGCGCAGCGTAACCCCTGCGGTTCAAGGGATTGATGCGTTACAGCTAACGTTTAAGATATCCTCAACCAAACCGCAAGCTTTACAGGCGGGTTTAGCAAACATAGCGAAGTCTTGGGCAGAGGCTCGGCAAACACCAACCACCCCCCAAGACTCGGCTATCGTATTCGATATCTAGTGCTTAACGTACCTTAAATCTGCGAATCACCAGTTTCTCCATCTCAATCCAGATAAAGACAAGGGCACTAAAGCCAAAGCAAACTAAAAGCTCGGTAGGGCTGAGGTAGTGGGTGTTGAAGAAGTTGCGCAGGGGCTCGACGTAGATCAGCAGCATTTGCAAAATGGTGGTGATCACAACAGAGCCAAACAGATAGGGGTTAGAGAATGGATTAATCTCAACCATCAGCTTGCTGTTGGAACGAATCGCAAAGGCGTGACCCATTTGGGCAATACAGAGCGTGGTAAAGACCATCGTGCGCCAGCGATCGCGCTCTAGGCCATTGCCCTGCACCGCATCGGTGTAGCCATAGGCCCAGATCATCATAGTAATCGTCACCACCGCCAAGATCAGCCCAATGCGAATCATATAAGACCCCAAACCCCGCGCAAAAATGCTCTCTTGGGGGTCTTTGGGCGATTGCTCCATGATGCTGGGGCGACCGGGCTCTACCGCCAGGGCCAGGGCCGGCAGACCGTCAGTGACCAAGTTCATCCACAAAATTTGCAGCGGCGACAGGGGCACACCGCCCAAGCCCAACAGCGGCGCAGCGGCGATCGTCAACACTTCGCCGATGTTGCTGCCCAGGATATAGCGAATAAAGCGGCGGATGTTGGTATAAACGACGCGCCCCTCTTCTACCGCTGCGACGATGGTCGAGAAGTTATCGTCAAGCAGCACCATGTCGCTGGCCTCTTTGCTGACGTCGGTGCCGGTGATACCCATCGCCACACCAATATCGGCTTGCTTCAGGGCGGGGGCATCGTTGACGCCATCGCCAGTCATGGCAACAACATTGCCCTGCCGCTGCAATGCACGGACGATGCGTAGCTTGTGCTCAGGGGAAACGCGGGCGTAAACGCTGACGTCTTTAACGGCGGCTTCAAGCTCAGCGTCACTAAAGGCTTCAAGCTGCTGCCCTGTGACGGTGATTTCGCCCGACTTAACGATGCCCAAATCTTCGGCGATCGCCTGGGCCGTAAGCTGGTGGTCGCCGGTAATCATCACCGGGCGAATGCCCGCAATGCGGCATTTGGCCACGGCATCGCGCACCTCTGGGCGGGGGGCGTCGAGCATCCCTACCAGACCCAGCCAGGTCAGCCCATGTTCTGAAACTTCTTCTGAAGCCTCAGGCGGTAGCTCGGTCAACGCTTTGCTGGCAAAGCCTAGCACCCGCAGACCGCGACTAGCATACTGATTATTTTGCTCCAGGATGCGCGATCGCTGCTCGTCACTAATCGGCTCTGGGCGATCGCCCACCTGAATGTGGGTGCAGCGCTCTAGGGTGAGCTCAGGAGAACCCTTGGTAAACATTTGGAAGGGCGCGTTCGACAAGCCGCCATTGGATTGCGTCACCATGACGCTCATGCGCTTGCGCTCTGAGGAAAACGGAAACTCAGCCGCCCGTGGGAAGCGATCGTCGAGATTGTCTTTGCGCAGCCCGGCCTTGCCGGCCGCCGACAATAGCGCTCCCTCCGTCGGGTCACCTAAGATCGCCCATTCGCCATTTTCCTTTTGCAAAATCGCGTCGTTACAAAGCACGCAGGCCGTCAGCAGGGCTTGCAGTTCGGGCTGGTCGCTGGTCGAAACAGTCTGTCCATCCCGCTGAAATTCACCGATGGGGGCATAGCCATCCCCCGTCACCCGCACGGCTCCCGCGCCGGTATAGATGGTCTGCACCACCATTTTGTTTTGGGTCAGGGTGCCGGTCTTGTCAGAGCAAATGGTCGTCACCGAACCCAGGGTTTCCACCGCTGGCAGCTTGCGGATCAGGGCGTTGCGCTTGACCATCCGCTGAGTGCCCAAAGCCAAAGTCACAGTAATCACAGCGGGCAAGCCCTCTGGCACCACCGCTACGGCCATACTGAGAGACACTTTAACCAGTTCTTCAAACAGGTTGGGGCGGAAGATCGTGCCGCCGATCACCACGATCGCCACCAAAATCAGCGAGCCAGTCACCAGCACGTTGCCCAGTTGGGTCATCCGCTTTTGCAGCGGCGTTGGCTCTGATTCGACATCCTGTAGCGCTGTGGCAATCTTGCCTAGCTCGGTTTGCATCCCCGTGCGGGTGACGAGCACCGTGGCCCGACCCTGCACCACTTCGGTGCCTGAGTAAACCAAGTTAATGCGATCGCCCAAGGGCGCGTTATCGGGCAGCAGTACATCAACCTGCTTGTTAACCGCGTGGGCTTCGCCGGTCAGGGCCGCCTCCCGCACCTGTAAATTGGCCGCCTCTAGCAACCGTCCATCCGCCGAAACCTTGACCCCCGCCTCCAGCAACATGATGTCGCCGGGCACTAGCTCCTTAGAGTCAATCTCTGAAGTCTTATCGTCACGAATCACCCGCACCCGCGAAGACGCTAAATCTTTGAGGGCCGCCAGTGCCTTCTCTGCACCCCGCTCCTGCACGTAACCCAAAATGCCGTTGAGCAAGACAATCACAAAAATGGCGATCGCATCTTTGGGAAAAACAAACTTGCCTAAGGCCTGGGCCTCTCGAATATCGAGTACCGCCGAAATCACCGCCACGGCGATCAGCATCAGCAGCATCACGTTCTTGAACTGATCCCAAAGAATTTCTAAACGAGAGCGTCCGCCCGTTTCAATCAGCTCGTTGGGGCCATGCTGCTGCAAGCGCTGAGCCACTTGCGAAGAAGACAATCCGATGGTGCGATCGCTCTTTAGCAATTCCACCACCTGCTCAGGTGGGCATGTGTGCCATGCCGTCCCATGAGTTGACGCGTCGAGGGTTAGGTCTGACGGAGAACTAGACAACATAGATTTCAAGCTATGGACAGGATTAGTTAACGGCACCCGCGGAGGAATGCTGCTCAAGCCAATGTAGCACTATTTTATAGTGCTGCAAAATAGGACTCGCGAGGTAGAAATGTCCCTGGTTGAGTGCAAGTCGACCGCAGATCGGCGACATCCCCACCGCAGATTGGCTAGCATTAGCCAGCGTTAGATCCACGCAAGCTCAGGTTACATTGGTATCAGCCGTTTTGATGCGCCTCCGCCAGGTTACGTTTTGTAACTCTGCCCTGATTGAGGTAGTACTCTAGACGCGTTTGCGTCTGCGCCTTGTTAGACCTCCCAAAATACACTGAGGCACGCTCCTGCACTCAAGCCACAAAGCCCGCCCTATGTCATAGGAGTATGCAATGAGCCCGCAACGTCTGTTCAAAGTTGAAGAGTTTCTCCAGCCAGCGGACGGTGAGCCCATTCGCTCAGTCATCACCGAGTCGGCCGATGCTGCGGTCGTTGCTTGGTACATCAAACCTGAGCAGCACATCTCAGTTCATGTACACCCCCACGGTCAAGACACATGGACAATTTTGTCTGGTTGTGGCGAGTACCGCATCAGCGCTCAGGGAGATTCGATTGCCATCGCGAAGGGAGATGTCTTGGTCGCCCACCGTGGGGAGGTTCATGGTGTAGTCAACACCGGAGACGAGCCCCTTATTTTCATTTCGGTCGTCTCACCTGCGGCATCGGGCTTTGAGCTGGTTTAGTCCATCATGAGCATCAGCCAGAGTCCTCACCCTCTGCGCAACCGAATATATTTCTCGTGGATATATTTCTTGCGGATATACCTCTTGCGGGCATATTCCTTTGGGATGTGTTCCTTTGAGACATAATTATTCCGGGCATATTCCTTTGGGGCCTATTCCTTGCTGACATAGCTTGCTGACATAGTTATGGTGTAACCGCTAGCACAAACGCTCGGTCTGGTCTGCGATCGCCCTCCAACCTGTCTGTTCCTTAAACCTGCCTGTTGCATTTTTAGTGAGTAATCCTTTCATTCCCACTGCATTGATCAGTCGTCGGGTCGAACTGCAGCACATCAGCCAGATCTTGCAGCAAGATGGTGACTTTTTGGTGGTCGGTGCGCCCGGAACTGGACGGCATACCTTGATTCGGGCCGCCGCGCAGCAGGTGGGAGCCCGGATGATCGAAATCGACTGTTTGCGCAGCACCAGCGCCAACCGCTTTTTGCGCCTGCTGGCCGATGGTTTTACCGAAGCCTTTCCCCAGCCTAAAGAACTGGCGCGGATCGAAGAATGGAGCGGCGATCATGCCCTTTTTCTAGAACATCTAGGGGCAAACCATCGCCCGCGACTCACCTGGCAGGCGGCAGCGGGCAAAGAGTGGGGGCTGTTTCAAACCCTGCTGGCCTTGCCGCAGCGCATGGCCGAGTGGCTCGACTGCCGAGTGGTGATTGTGTTCCAAAATTTTCCCCACATTCGCTCATGGGATCGTTCGGGCAAGTGGGAGCACTATTTGCGGCAGGAGGTGCAGCGCCAAAGCCGCGTCAGCTATGCCTTGGTGACGACGGTGGCCGAACCCTGGGTGCAGGATAGTCACCATCTCCAGGTGATTCCCCTGGCCCCGCTAGACAATAGCGATCTGGAGCCGTGGATTGTGGCGGCGATGACGGAGGTGGGGTTTGAGTTTGATCGTGAAAGTCAGGCGCTGGCGGCA
>DATNOW010000630.1:0-4128 GCA_036703515.1 Chroococcidiopsis sp. | reverse complement strand
GCAAGCCCATGCCCATCTTTGGGGAAATGGCCGGGAACCCAGTCTACGATGACGCCAATGCCGTTGAGGTGACACTGGTCGATGAAGTACATCAAATCTTGGGGCGAGCCGTAGCGCGACGTGGCCGCAAAATACCCCGTGACTTGATAGCCCCAAGAGCCGTCGAAGGGATGCTCGGCCACAGGGAGCAGTTCGATATGGGTAAACCCAAGCTCTTTGACGTAGGGAATGAGGCGATCGGCTAGCTCTCGGTAGGTGAGGAAACGAGCCCCTGGCTTGAGGTCTGCCACAATCACGGGGGGTTCTTCGGTACCATCAGCCCGTTTGGCGGGCTCTGCTGATGAAGCATGCAGCCAGGAGCCAAGATGAACTTCATACACAGAAATGGGCTGGGTGAGGGTGTCGGTGTGGCGACGGTTTTCCATCCAGCTTTGGTCGGTCCATTGGTAGCTGTCGAGATCGGTGACAATAGAGGCTGTTTTAGGTCTAACTTCTTGCTGATAGCCGTAGGGATCTGACTTTTCGTAAATGTGACCGGCTTGGTTTTTGATCTCGAATTTGTAATGTGTGCCGACGCCAAGATCGGGGATAAACAGTTCCCAAATGCCGTTGCCAATCTTGCGCATTTGGTGCTGTCGCCCGTCCCACAGGTTAAAGTCACCCAGCAGGGAGACGTTGCGCGCGTTGGGTGCCCAGACCGCAAAATAGACGCCCTTGACCCCATTTACTTCGGTCAAGTGTGCGCCTAGCTTTTCATAAATGCGGTGGTGGTTGCCTTCGGCAAATAGGTGAACATCAAAGTCGGTGACGAGGGGAGAGCGGAAAGCGTAGGGGTCGTAAATTACCCGTTCGTGCTCGCCTTCTTTAAGACGGAGTTGATAGTTCGATAGGTCTTCGACGTCTAAGGTACATTCAAAAAAGTGGGGATTATGCACCGCTTGCATTTGATATTCTTGCCGTTCTTCTGGCCGCACCACCCAAACCGCATCGGCCCCCGGTAGATAAGCCCGCACGACCCATTTAGTTTTGCCGTCTTGCTCAACTTTGTGAGGGCCTAAAACTTCAAAGGGATCATGGTGCTGATTCCAAACAATGCGGTCAACTTGCTCTGAAGCAACGGTCATCGACATGAAACTACCTACCTAAACAAAAGTTGATAGAAGGACTTAGTATAAGGAGCTTGAGAGGGGGGATTAGCGCTAAACGGAAGTTAGCCGCCCCCAGATTATACAGACTCTCAAGTATTGAAAACGTTTGGGCTTAAACGGATGCCAGCAAAGAACAACGGTTTACCGATATGATTTCACGCTAAGCGCTGGTGGGATGTTATTGAGTAGCCAAGGTTCGCATGCAACGAGTGAGAAGAGCGAACCAGAGCTAAATTAAACTGTGAATTTATGTAATGAGTTGTAAAGTTTTTCTCTAGAGAACCTTAGCAAATTCCAGGCCAAGGCACAAATGTTTTTGTAGAAAAGGGATTCGCTGAAGGGGGCTAAAGCTTTTCCTGGGGCGATCGCCAGATATTGGTTAGAGTGCCTGTTTCCAGGGGGCTGCATGAGGATCTGCATGAGGATCTGCATGGGGATCTACATGGCTGTCTTGATCGGCGGCGGCTAGAGGTTTATGGATGCTCATGGCTGGGCTGGGTAAATTAGGCTGGAATGGGGTGGGTGAGTTCGAGGGTTGTCAAGGGATGACTTATAAAAAACACCTGACATTTTGAATGGCGCTGCTGTGGGTGGGTTAAGGTATTCTGAACTGGATTTTTACCGATTCCGACTGTGTGCGCAGCAAGAGTTGGATTGGGATGTAGCTGTTTAGCGGGAAACATGGGGTAAGCATGAAATTGGCATCACGAGTGGCACAGGTGACACCGTCGCTGACGTTGGCAATTGACTCTAAAGCCAAAGCGATGAAAGCAGATGGGATTGATGTCTGTAGCTTTAGCGCTGGAGAGCCAGATTTTAATACCCCTAAGCATATTGTTGAGGCGGCCAAGGCGGCGTTAGATGCAGGCAAGACGCGCTACGGCCCGGCGGCAGGGGAGCCCCGTTTAAGGGAGGCGATCGCCAAAAAGCTGCAAACCGATAACCAGCTTTGCTATGGCATGGAAAATGTGCTCGTGACCAATGGCGGCAAACAGTCGTTGTTTAATCTCATGCTGGCGCTGATTGAGCCCGGGGATGAGGTGATTATTCCGGCTCCTTACTGGGTGAGCTACCCCGAAATGGTGAAACTGGCAGAGGGCACGCCGGTGATTGTGCCGACTACGCTAGAGAGTGGTTTTAAGATGTCGCCCGAGCAGTTGCGGCAGGCGATTACGCCCAAAACCAAGCTGTTGATTTTTAACTCACCGTCTAACCCGACTGGCATGGTCTACACTCCAGACGAGGTCAGGGCGATCGCCTCAGTGGTGGTAGAGTCCGATATTTGGGTGGTTTCCGACGAGATCTACGAAAAAATTCTCTACGATGGTGCCGAGCATCTCAGCATTGGTGCTGTCGGCCCAGAGATTTACGAGCGCACCATTGTTAGCAGTGGGTTTGCCAAAACCTATGCGATGACGGGCTGGCGGATTGGCTTTTTAGCTGGGGCGACACCGATTATCAAAGCAGCCGCAGCGATCCAAGGGCACAGCACGTCCAATGTGTGTACCTTTGCGCAGTATGGGGCGATCGCTGCCTACGAGGGCTCTCAAGATTGCGTCAAAGAAATGCTGGCTGCCTTTGGCGATCGCCGCAAAGTGCTGCTAGATGCGATTAACTCCATACCGGGGCTCACCTGCCCGACTCCCTATGGAGCCTTCTACGTCTTCTTCAACATTGCCAAAACCGGCATGACCTCCCTCGACTTTTGCAGCGCGCTGCTCGAAAAAGAGCGTGTTGCTGCCATTCCGGGGATTGCCTTTGGCGCAGATGACTGTGTGCGACTTTCCTACGCCACCAGCATGGAGACCATTAATACAGGCATGGAGCGCTTAGCTTCGTTCATGCAGTCTATTGCGTAGTCCTACTTGCTCAGTCCTATTTGCGTAGCCTGGATTAGAGGTTTTGGAGTCTAGAATTAGGCTCCAAACTTGCCACTGGCGGCAGTTTGCAATTCAGCCCCTGGCCCGTTACGCCCTGACAGCGGCCTCCTATCGTGTATCCTGATTGAGAATTTTGAGGCAATTATCATGACCTGGATACGCCCTGACGGTCGTCAACCCAATCAACTGCGTCCGGTGCGTTTCGAGCGCCAGTTTACCCGCTTTGCAGCCGGTTCCGTCCTCGCCCATTGTGGCGACACCCGAGTACTGTGCACCGTGACGGTGCAGCCTGGCGTTCCCAGATTTTTAGAAGGCACGGGGCAAGGATGGTTAACCGCTGAATATCGCATGTTACCTGCGGCTACCCAGCAGCGGCAGCCCAGAGAGTTTCTGAAGCTGTCGGGGCGCACCCAGGAAATTCAGCGTTTGATCGGACGCAGTCTGCGGGCCGCTCTAGACATGCAAGCTCTAGGAGAGCGCACCTTAACGGTGGATGCTGATGTTTTACAGGCGGACGCCGGGACGCGCACGACAGCCATCACAGGCGGATTTGTCGCCCTCAGTGACGCGATTTCTCATCTGTTGGAAAGCGGGGTTTTAGAGCAATCTCCCATTCGCCAACAAATTGCGGCGGTTTCCGTTGGGTTGCTGGGCGAGACACCCCTACTCGACCTCAACTATGTGGAAGATGTCGCGGCTACGACTGATTTTAATGTGGTACTTGACGGCAGCCTCAATGTGATTGAGCTTCAAGGCACTGCCGAAGAAGGGAGTTTCTCGCGATCGCAGCTTAACCAGATGTTAGATCTGGCAGAGCTTGGGATCAAAGACCTGCTTGCACTCCAGCGACAAGCCTTGCAGCTTTAGCCGCTTGCCTCGCATTTTTGCTGCTGTCATAGCCGCCATAAACGTTATGGCGGTGATGGCGGCGGCATTCGTGTTTCCATTCCGTTAGCCTGGGCTGGATTACTAGGCTGGATTAGCTGGGCTGGATTAGCTGAGCGTGTTCATACTCCGCCGGACCACAAAATACAGCCCCAGGAAGGCAAAAGAGGCGATCGCCCCTGGTTCGGGTACGGCTTCAGATTGAGCCTGGGTGA
>DATNOW010000629.1:0-4247 GCA_036703515.1 Chroococcidiopsis sp. | reverse complement strand
CCGGCCCAGTTTCGCATCGGTTCTTCCGCATCATCAACCGCCCAGCGCCTGATCTATGACGACGACACGGGCGCTCTGTTTTACGATGCAGACGGCAGCGGCAGCAGTAAGCAAATCAAAATTGCCACGCTGTCAAAGGGGCTCAAGCTCACCAGCAATAATTTTGGCGCTTATTAGTTTGGCGCTTACTAGCGCCAAACGCTGCGTCTAACCATGAAAAAAACCGGGGTGGTACCACCCCGGTTTTTTCATGGCGTATAGCCCCATCGACTAGATCAGCTTGACTGCACGCAGCCCAAAGAACAAACCGATCGCAGTCACAAACGCGCCACCCAGCAGCAGAAAAAATGCAAGTGTTCCAGCCATTGATAATCTCCCGTGACAGTTCTTAAATCATCTCTTAAAGGATGTCTTCAACCATTGAATCATGAGCAGATATCGTTTGAGCGCGATCGCCCTCTGATCTGTAGGGACGAAAGGCGATCGCCCAGACGATTACCCCGCAGATCGCCCCAGAGATTGGCCTGCGCGATCGCCCCCAAAAATGGCCCAGAAAGCAATTGCCCAGAAAGCAAAAGAGGGAAGAGTGTGTCCTCTTCCCTCGTTATGCCCGGAGGCATCATCCTTTAGTTTTTTCCGCAGCATCTTGGTTTGCTTTTTAAGCTGTCGCTGTCGGGCACTGCCGCCTTTGCCTTTTTCGTTACGTCCTTCGCGACGGGGCGATTCCCATCGCTTCATCATTCGCGCCATCTGCGCCTCCTCTGGCTGAATATATTCTTCCGGTTCGCGTTACTTTACGTTCTTTAATTATAGATTCACCGCCCCTAACCGTCATTCCCGACCGAGACCAAGGTAATCGACTGGTGTAATCGACTGGAACAATCACAAGTGGCTGCGGATATCTACTAAAAAAGTGAGGGGCGATCGCCTCTCACTTTTTTAGATGCTTTCTGAACTAACCGCTACTTGACGCCAATTATCAGCGAGTATGCAGTTAATTAATGGGCAGAGAGAGACTCGAACTCTCATGACCGAAGCCGCCACATTTTGAGTGTGGTGCGTCTACCAATTTCGCCATCCGCCCTTAGCTTCACTATTATACAAGATTGTACGCTCTTTTAGCAGCAATTGATAGTTTTGGCTGTGAGCCCAGCGATCGATTTCTCGGGCCCGCAGCACCGGCACTGGATGGGTCAACTGACTGGTCTGCACTTCTTTGAGCATGCGCCCTAGGTCGCTATCGCTGATCCGATCGTAAGAGCGCGCCTGCGCCAAAAAAGCGTCAAGGTTGAGCAATGGAGCCAGCTTGGGAGAACCGCCCGCCAGCTTCATCAGCACCGAGGCTACCACCGACGGATCTTGGGCCACCAGCAGAGCAGCGCGATCGCAGGTAAACTCGGCGCAGCGCACCCACTCCATCAGCGTCGCCTGCAAATTTTGGGCGATCATGCCGCCCCACGGCGTCAACTGCCCCGCCGCCAAAATCAGAACATTGGCTAGCGTCAGATAAACCCCGTGGTCACATTTCAGATGGCCAAGCTCATGGGCAATTACCGCTTGGATTTCGGCCGGTGTGAGCATGTCGATCAGCGACGTATGCAGCACAATAAACGGCTGCTTGCCGCGAATCGCAAAGGTGTAGGCGTTGGGCATTGGGTTTTGCCGCACATAGAGCTGAGGCGGCTCAAGGTCTAAAATCTGGCAGGCATCGAGCAAAAGCTGATACAAATCAGGCAGTTGTTGCTCACCCACCAGCACGCTAGAGGCAATATTTTCCGCAAAGAAAAACTGTTCCGCCACCGGCCCCAGCAACGTTCTGATGACGCTATCCAAGCCGGGCAGTTGCTTGAGGGCCTGGGTTGCCTCCAAATCAAACGGATGGCGAAAGTGCTCTGATTTCAGACCGACCAATAGCGTTTTGGGGACACCCATGAGTGTGATCACCGTTATTTTGAAGTCATTGGGACGCGAGCCCTTATTCTAACAACTCCCCCACGCCTCCCCTCTCTCAAGCACTATCAAATCTGGGAAATGGCTCTGCTCCAGTCCCTCCGAGCGCTCTGAGCGAACACGATGCCCATCTGCGCCCATCTGCTTTCTCATTTTTAATAAATTCTTTGGATTGTCGCAGACATCAGGTATACCAATCAAATCCATAAGTTTTGGCGAAAAACATCCAAATTGGACGACTTCAGATACCCCCCAGGGGGATATCTCCGTGCTAGTATGTTAAACATTGTGAACTGAAATATTAGAGATTCCATTGTCTTCCTTCACCCCCGCCTCAAAACCCCTCTACTCGGAAGCGCTTGATGCCGTCGCATCTCCCCGGCTTGAGATCGGTCTCTCGACCCGTTGGCTGATGTTCTTGGCAGCGGCGTTTTTAGTCTCAGTTCCAGTATTTTTTCAAGCCCCCCTCGTCCGCTCCTTTCCGTGGCTCAGCTTACTGGCAACAGCTGGGCTGTTTGTCGGCAGCCTGCGGTTGCGATCGCATCCTACCCTGGGGCTATGGGGTGACCTGCTGTTTGGGTTTGCCTGGACGTGGCTGGCTGGGTCAATCTATTGGGGTTGGCTGCGATGGGAGCCCCTTGTTCATCTGCCGGTCGAATCGCTCGGATTGCCCATCGCGTTGATTGGGTTGAGCCGGGGCTGGTGCAAAGTCGGCAACTGGTTTTATTTAGGGTCGCTATTGGGTACGGTGATCACCGACCTCTACTTTTATCTCGTTCAGCTGATTACGCACTGGCGGCAGCTGATGGTAGTCGATGTGGCTGATGCGCCGCCCATTTTTGCAGCCGCCCTCGGGCAAATGCAAACCCCTTGGGGAACGGGCTGTGCCGCTGCACTGGTCGTCATTTTGCTAGTCGTGGGAGTCGCTCCACTGCGATCGCGACAGCTACACTGGTGGGCATTTGGCGGAGCTGTTTTGAGCACGCTGCTGGTGGATGGCTTGTTTTGGCTAGTGGCGAGTTTGGCTTAAGCGGTGCTGGTCAAGTACGGGGCAAGTACCGGTCAAGCGCCGGTCAGACTCTAGTCGTTGAGCAGTCGCCGAGCTGATATTTGCCCGAGGGTGGCTTTTACATGACAGCAACAGATCGAGAAGCTATGATTGAGGAGCTAATTGCCGCCATTGTCTAGCTTGAATGTTGATGCTTTCCGCGACATCAATTGAGCAGGCTAGAGCACCAGAGCAATAAGCCTATTGATTAAGCCACAATAATTGTTTGCGTAGTGACTACCGACAAACAATCTTGCGGGGCTTACACTAGCTAATGAGGGTTGAGAAATCGATCAGCTGATTCTAGTCGTTCGATGGCTGTCGAGCGATTTGGCGATTGGAAAAAGCCATCTCGACCGACCCAACGCTGATTCTCGACTACCATGGCTAGGGTGTATCAGGATGCATCCTAGGGAAAGACTAGCGGTTTCTTAACTTGTGGTGACTGCACAACCCGTTCCCCATCTGATACTACGCACTGAGTCGGGCAACCGTTATCTCTCCTTGACGAGCAGCAACTGCTGGACTGTGGGTCGAGGCGAAGATAACAACTTTGTATTACCTGACCGCTGGATTTCGCGTAACCATGCGATGCTGCAACGCATGGAAACAGGTGAATTCTATTTGATCGATCTAGGCAGCCGAAATGGATCGTTTGTCAATGGGCGTCGGGTCAGTGTCCCGGTGACGCTTCATAATGGCGATCGCCTCACGTTTGGGCAAACCGAGCTAGAGTTTTATTGCCCGCCGCCTGAGCATATGACCGATCCATCGTCGATCGGCGGCGACTCGCAAGAATTTACGGCCACGGCGACGCTGCACGTCCGCCGACTGATTTCTGTGCTGGTGGTCGATATCCGTGATTTCACGGTGATGACTCGGCAGCTTGACGAAAAGATTCTTTCTGAAGCCATCGGCACCTGGTTCCGCCGGGCCGGTGACATCATCCGCGAATATGGCAGTTGGGTCGATAAATACATTGGTGATGCCATCATGGCCGTCTGGATTCACGGCCCGCAGGGGGTCAGCCACGACGAAATGGTGCGCATCTCCCAAGCGCTCAACTCGCTGCACAAAATGACCAGCCAGCTCCACGAGCAATATCCCCTGCCATTCCCGGTGCGGGTGGGGGCAGGGCTCAACACCGGCTATGCCATGGTCGGCAACACAGGTACAGGCGATCGCCCCGACTACACCGCCTTGGGTGATACGGTGAATGCGGCCTTCCGGTTGGAATCTTCGACCAAGC
>DATNOW010000628.1:0-3232 GCA_036703515.1 Chroococcidiopsis sp. | reverse complement strand
GCTCAACTTGGCGATAAGCTAGAACGCTACGTCCTCAACCCACAACATCCTAAAGGAAAAGATAAAGCAGCTTTATTTAGAAATCGACTAGGCATCACATTAGAGAATAAAGAAATCCTGGAAACCACCCTTCTAGAAGCTGCGATTAATCACGAAGCAACCATTCATAAAAGCGATAGCTATGGAATTCAGTACGATATTAAATTTTTGATGACCACAAAATTTGGGCAGTCATGGGTTATTTCATGCTGGATTATTCGTGTAAACGAAGACTTTCCTAGATTGACCAATACCTATCCCGTTAGCAGATAAGGAGATCAAAGATGGCATTTAAGGAATATGACATTGTTGCTCTAAGATCTGGACTTCAAGCGATTCATAAAAATAATCAGCAACCTATTTTTCTCCAGCCTGGACAAGTAGGTACAGTCATTATGAATTTCGACGATGAAGCTTATCTGGTTGACTTTTCAGATGCTCAAGGTATCACCTATGCCATGGAAACGATTCCTCAAAATCAACTAATTCTGCTGCATTATGAACCTGCGTCGGTTGCAGTTTAATTGCAGGAGTATCGAGGTTATCAAATTATCAAAGTTAGAGATGAAGGCCAAGCATTGAAGCTGAGTATTGGTCGAGTCATTTCTGTGTTTGGCTAGAGTGGGTCGATGTAAGCTGTGGAGAGCGTCAGCTAGGCCAAGAAGATGGATACATTTCTGGGAAAATCGCTACAGAGCGGCAAATATAGCCTCGATCAACCCTTGGGGGAAGGTGGGTTTGGCATTACCTTTAAGGCGACCCATCACTACCTCGGGCAGACGGTGGTGATCAAGACCCTTAACCCCAGCATTCGCAATGATCCCCGCTTTGCGCAGCTCAACGAGCGGTTTCAGGATGAGGGGCGACGGTTGGCCAAGTGCGTCCATCCCAATATCGTGCGGGTTAGCGACTTTTTTGTGGAAGAGGGTGTGCCCTATCTGGTGATGGACTACATCCCCGGACGGACGCTGGAGGCGGTAGTATTTCCAGCGAATCCCCTGGCGGAGGCGATCGCCATTCACTACATTCGCCAGATTGGAGCGGCCTTGCAGGTCGTGCACCACAACGGGCTGCTGCATCGCGATGTCAAACCCCAAAACATCATCCTGCGCGACAATTCCCAGGAGGTGGTGCTGATTGACTTTGGCATTGCCCGCGAGTTTACCCCTGGCGCAACCCAAACCCATACCAGCATTTTGTCGGAGGGGTATGCCCCGGTTGAGCAATATATGGCCCAGGCCCAGCGCACCCCGGCAACGGATGTGTACGGATTAGCGGCGACGCTCTATGCCATGCTGACGGCGCAGATTCCCGTAGCCTCGGTGTTGCGCAACCGGCAGACCATGCCTGCCCCACGGGATCTGCGCCCTGAGTTGAGCGCCCAGATCAACCAGGCGGTGATGCGCGGCATGGCGGTGGAGAGCACCTATCGCCCGCCCACCGTAGCGGAATGGTTGGCGCTGTTGCCGGATGCTCAATCGCTGGGTGCCGCGCCTGTGGCGACCGGGCAACCGGCGGGTGGCTCTACCTCGGCCATGCCGACGCTCGCGGTGTCACCTCGGGCAAACCCGACCGTGCCAGCGCCTACGCCATCCCCAGCCCCGTTCCCTGGTGCTTCCCCGGCCCCGTCGCCTGTAACGCCAGGGCCCGACCCAGCACTGTCTAATTTCCCGACGTTGGCTGTGTCGCCCCGCTACGGCGGGCCGCCCGTTACCCCGACGGCTGCGGTGCCCCCCTCGCCTGCGGGCAGGTCACAGCATCGTAGCTCGGCATTGCCAGGGCTGGCGATTTTGGGTGTGGTGGCGATCGCCGTGATCAGTGCGGTGGCCGTCGCTGCCGTCTGGCTGCGTTCCCAGCAGATCGCGACAACCCCCAGCGCTTCACCGTCAGCGTCAGCGCCCCCGCTGCCCTCGACCGCGCCCTCCGCCAGCGATCGCCCTACCCCGACACCATCCCCTACCCCGACGCCGGACGTTCCCGACTATTCACCGGCACCCGCACCGTCTCCCACGCCGATCCCTAGCCCTAGCCCGCCATCAAGCAATTCTCCTGGCAATTCTTCTAGCAATCCTCCAGGCAATGCTCGCCTGACCCGCAGCGTGCCGGGCATTGCCCCCGGTGCCACCGCCGAAGACGTGCAGGAGCGACTGGGCTCGCCTAGCCAAGTGGGCGATGGCTATTGGCCCAACACCCGCACCGAGCAATATGACTGGGTGCCGGGGCTAGTAACCCTGGCTTATATCTATGACCGCGATAGCAATCAGGTCAAGCAATCGGAGGTGTCGTTTGCCCAAGCGGTGGATCCGCTGGTGATTCGGGTGGCGCTCAACAATATGCTGGACGGAGGCTTGAACCCCGGTATCGAAAACGGTCTCGCCCAAGTCCGCAGTCGCCAAACCAATCGCTATACCTTTGAACGACGTGGCTTTGAGGGCGTGATCGAGCGCGACAGCCGCGATCGCATCTATGTCGGGGTATGGCAAGCGGGCTTCCATTAAGGTTTGGCTGGGAGGGCTGTAAAGGCGAGGGTCGTGATCTTCCAGGGGGCAATCGACAGCGATCGCCCTTCTATTGAGTCTGAACTAGAGCCTTCCAGCAGGCTGGTCGGCTGGGCGGTGGCGGAATCTAGCCCAGCGATCGCAAAGTCGGCGATCGCCACCTCCACGGCTTCACCATGCCCCTCATAAAAGCGCCACATCCACCGCTGGGGATCATCCTCGGAGCGTTTTAGCGCCATCGGGAACAGATTGGATGCTGGGCTACGCAGCAGTTGAGCCGCTGCCGGAAGCTGAGGAACCGTATCTGAGTTTGATGGGAGTGGCGAACGTGCTGTCCTAGGTTCCCGCAGTCGCACCAGCAGCGGCTGATTTAGCTCGTAAGCATGGCGGGCAGTCTGGGCAGCCTGCCAACTGCCCGCGTGGGGGTAGAGGGCATAGGTGAACTGGTGCATACCCTTGTCGGCGTTGGCGTGGGGCCAGTGGGAACTGCGCAGCAGGGTCAGCCGAAGCTGGGACGGTTGAGCGTCATAGCCGTGCTTACAGTCGTTGAGCAGGCTGACGCCAGAGAGCTTTGCGGCGGAATCTTCTGGGATATCTCTCTCAAGGCTGCCCCCGGTCAGGTCGGCCCATTGCAGGGCGGGCACTTCCCACTGGGCGCGATCGCGGGGATCGCTATTTTGGGCGCTCTGGGTCGG
>DATNOW010000627.1:0-4221 GCA_036703515.1 Chroococcidiopsis sp. | reverse complement strand
CAATCCCTGTATCGATGACAGAAATGCGTAGGTAGTGGGTTTCGGCGATCGCAGTAGCCGTATCTTGGGTGGCAGTATTTTGAGTACCAGTATCTTGAGTGGCAGTATTTTGGGTGGCAGTATCTTGAGTAGCAGCATCCTGAGCGACGGGCATCCGCGAGGCTTCGAGGGTAATTTGGCCGCCCTCGGGCGTAAACTTGACCGCATTGTTGAGCAGGTTGATCAACACTTGGCGAATGCGGCGCTCGTCGATCAGCAGGTCGGGCAGGTGGGGCGACAGCTTGATCTCTAGCTGGATGCGTTTTTTGAGCGCTTGCTGCTTGATAAAGGCCAAACTTGAGCGGCAGAGGGGCGCTACCGATGTCGGCAGTCGTTCTAACACCATTTGCCCCGATTCAATTTTGGCCACATCCAAAATATCGTTGATCAGCTCTAGCAGGTGCGAACCGCTGCGCTCTACGGTTTGCAGGGCCTTGCGCTGTTGGGGGTTGATCTCGCCAAACACCTGCTCTTGCAAGCCTTCGGTCATGCCTAGGATGGCATTGAGGGGAGTGCGTAGTTCGTGGCTCATGTTGGCCAAAAACTCGTCTTTGAGGCGGGTAGCGCGCACCAATTCTTCGTTGGTTTGTTTGAGCTGGGCTTCGGCCTGCTTGCGATCGCTAATGTCTGACAAAATTCCCTGGAGGGCAATGACCACACCCTTGCTGTTTTTGGTCGGGATGGCGTTGGTTTGCACCCAGGCATAGTCACCCGATTGGGTTAGGTAGCGAAACTCGTGCAGCCCAGAGGGTTGCCCAGTGGCGATAATGCGGACGATCATTGCACCGACGGTGGGGCGATCGCTCGGATGCACCAACGTTCCAAAGAATTTGCCAACCCACTCATCGGGTTCTAGACCAAACAGCGTTTTGAGCTGCGGCGACAGGTAAGATATCGTGCCGTCGCTTTGGCTGGCCCAAATCAGATCGGTCGCGCCTTCGACCAGCTGGCGGAACTTGGCTTCACTGGCGGCCAGCTTATCTTCAATTTTTTTGATGTCGCTGATATCGGCAAAGTAACCAATAATCTCGCTGGGGTTGCCCTGGTTGTCGCGCACCAAACGCATCTCATCGCGCAGCCAGACGTAGTAGCCCCGGCGGTGTAAAAACCGATATTCATGCTTGTGGATACCCTGCTCAAACAGCAGCGGCCGCTCCGAAAAAATTCGAGGCGCGTCGTCAGGATGAATATGATCGACCCAAAAGGTAGGCTCTGTGACAAAGTCTTCTGCTGTGTAGCCTAAAATAGCCTGCACATTTTCGCTGATGAACGTGGTGCCATAATCGTTGCTGGCCTTGCAGCTATAGATTATAGCCGGGCTAGAAGACAACAAAAACTGCAGCCGTTCTTTAAGGAGGCGATTTTCTAACTCGGTTTGTTTGCGGTAGGTTACATCTCGGACAATGACGAGGGCTTCGTCGGGGCCAATAGAAACAACCCGCACTTCTTCGTAAACGAGGCGGTCATTTTTAAAAAACTGATGTTCATACACTTGCAGCGTGCCAGTGGCGATCGCCCGTTCGATCATGCCTAGCTGCTGATCGAGTAACTCGGTTGGCAATACTTCCGAGAGATGCTGCTGAATCGGCAGAAATACAGCCTCTTGGTTGCGCGAATGGATGTAATCAAGACAGTAGCCATCACGCGTTACCCGCAGCAGCAAATCGGGGATCGCTTCGATCATGGCGCGGATCTGGGCTTCGCTGGCCCGCAGCTCGGCCGTGCGCTCTTCGACCTTGAGCTCTAGGGAAAGGTTGAGTTCTTGCAGGGCCCGCTCGGCCTGGAGACGTTCGGCTTCGCTGCGTTTGCGCTCGGTCATATCGCGGACGATGACCAGCACTTCGTTGTCATTGAGGGGTGCAATCCGTACTTCCTCAAAGCGCTGTTCGCCCTCTACTTCTAACACTTGCTCATAAACCTGCAAGCGTTTTGTCTCAATCGCCTGATTGGCGTAGTGCAGCCGCTGGTCGGCTAGTTCGGGCGGCAAAATGTTATAAAGCTCGGGCATATCGGATACTCGATAAGCCTGTTTAACGTAGGTGCCACTGCCGCCTAACATGCGGTTGTAATGTCCGTGGCGATCCATTTGGATCAGCAGATCGGGAATGGTGCCGATGATGGTGCGGTTGGTCAGTTCACTTTGCTTGAGGGCCGCTTCGGCCTGCTTGCGATCGGTAATATCGCGAATCATAAACAAGACTTCGTCGTCGCCGCTGCGCACCACCCGAATCTCTTCATCTTGGTGGCGATCGCCTACCTGGATTTGATGCTCATAGACTTGCAGCTCACCGGTTTCTAAAGCCTTGCTGATGGCCTCTAAGTGGCGCTGAGATAGCTCGGGCGGCAGCACTTCGGCCATGGATAGCCCCACCGGGTTGAAGGTTTGGGGAAAAACATCCAGGGCGCGATGGGGGGTAATATAGCCCCGGTAAATGCCGTCAGCCCCAACCCGAAACATCAGATCGGGAATGGCGGCCAAAACGGCTCGGCTTTGGGCTTCGCTTTGCTTGAGGGCGAGTTCGGCCTGTTTGCGATCGCTGATATCGCGCACCAGCATCAGCACTTCATCGTCCCCATAGGGCACAACGCGGACTTCCTCGACCTGAGTAATGTCTCCAATCGATAGGTCTTGCTCATAAACCTGAATGGTCTTGGTTTGGAGCGCTTTTTCCATGTACTCTATGCGGCGCTGTGCCAACACCGGCGGCAGGCTTTCGCAGACATGGGTGCCGACAATATCCGTGGTGACGCCAACCACATGAAAATTGGGCGTAGCGACAAATTCTAAATAAATCCCGGTGCGACTCAGCCGCATGATCAGGTCGGGGATAGCGCTAATCAGAGCGCGCTGGTGAGCTTCGCTTTGACGTAGCGCTTCCTCTGAGCGTTTGCGATCGCTAATGTCGGTAACGGTGCCCACATAGCCGATAATTCGACCGGTTTCATCTTGCTCGGCCACCGACTGCCCATAGACCCAGGTGACCGTGCCGTCGGGCCGCTGAAATTGATACTCTAAGTCAAACGTCGTGCAGTCTTGAGCGGCCCGATACCACTCGGCAAAAACGGCATCGCGGTTGTCGGGGTGCAGGGCTTGCGACCAGCCCATCCCCAAGGCTTCTTCGGGGTTTAGCCCGGTCAGTTCACACCAGCGCTCGTTGACATAGAGGCAATTGCCATCGGCATCGGTGCGAAAAATCCCGACTGGGGCAACGGCGGCGAGGGTCGAATAACGACGCTCGCTCTCGCGCAGACGCGCTTCGGTGCGCTTGCGTTCCTCTAGCTCGATGGTGGCCTTTTGGTAGGTTGTCGACTGCTGAATGGCGATCGCCAGTTGAATGGTGAGCTGTCGTACCAGTTCGATGGTATCGCTGGTGAGCACAGGCTCTGAGTGGCTAAAGGTGATCGTCATCAACCCCCAGAGCTGCTGCCGCATCATAATCGGCACCCGCATCGTCTCATTCCCCAAGGGCTCCACATAATCGATCAGGGCCGATCGAGACGTGCTCTCGGCTGGGTTGCTGTCGGTTGTAGCAGATGTAGCAGTTGCGGTTGCCACCACCGTTGCCCCCGTCTTGGGATGAAATTGGTAGATGGTGACGCGATCGCAGTTGAGGAGCGATCGCACCTCCTGCACCGTTGTATCTAAAATGTCTTGAATATTGAGCGAAGACCGAATTTGGGTGGCAACTGTTGCTAAGATTTGCTCTTGCTTGGCTTTTTTTTCTAAAGCGGCAGTCCGTTCAGCTACATGTTGTTCTAGCTCGCTCGCCTGTTCTTCTAGCAGGGCGTTTTTTTCGCGCTCTAGGTGCGCAATCGTGTCTTCTAACTGCTCAGTGAGCTGGCACAGGGTCAAGGGGTTGAGCGCCCGCAGCAAGCTGGCTTGCGTAACTACACCCACTAATGCGTCGTCGTCGCCGACAACAGGCAAATAGTCAAGGTTGTGCTGTTGCAGCAGGTCAAATGCAATTTTGACATCGGTTAGGGCCGACTCGCGCAGGGTGACAGCAGGGCGACTACAGACATCCTGCACCTGCAGCTCTGTCAGCGGGCGAGGCTGGGCGCAGATTTGAACAATATCACGCTCGGTTAAAAGGCCGACGAGCTGCCCGTTCTCTACAGCAAATGCGCAGCGAGTGGGAGCGGTTGGGATGCCTTCAGTGGTGCTTGTAGGGGCGCTTGCTG
>DATNOW010000626.1:0-2470 GCA_036703515.1 Chroococcidiopsis sp. | reverse complement strand
GAAAACGGGCCGTGCCGTTAATCGCCTCGATTTCACCCTCCAAAAACGTCAGCTCCAGATTGCCCCATAGCTGCCCAGCCTGCACCGCCAACGGCAAGGGTAACAAGGCGCTGATATCGGGGCCATAGAGGTTTTGCCCCTGGGTGACTAGGCGAATCTGTTCGGTTTCGAGCCGCACCTCGCCCTGCACCCGAAAGTCACCGCCCTTGACCGGCAACCCCGTGACATCAAAGGAAATGTCTTTATTGTCATTGCGCAGGCTGACGGTGCCGTTGATGCTGTTGACCGCCATCCGGTAGGGTGGAGCGCTGGGCTGAGTAGCGGTACTAGCCGGTGAAGTAGATTCAGCGGCAGATTCTACCGTGGTTTCGGCGGTGGTTTCAGCCGTAGACGCACCCGTCGTCTCAGTGCTTGATGCGGTCGTGAATTTCTCGGTGGAAGGCGGGGTAGTCTCGTCTGTTGCTATATCGGGGGTTGCAGGGCTGTCCGTTGCAGGGCTGTCCGTTGCAGGGCTGTCTGTTGCGGCACCCTCGGACGGAGTCTCGGCGTTGATAGGACGCGATCGCGGCTCGATTACGGCCGTCGCATCCTCAATTTTGAGATGGCTCAGCTCTACCTTAATAGGCTGTTCTTTCTCTTCTTTTTGGGGCGGCAGCGTCACCCAGGTGCCATCCTCCGTCTGATCCAAAAACAAATTGGGGCGAACCAGCGTCACATCTAGCTTGAGCGTGCGGCTGAGCAGCACGTCTAGCAGGTTAAACCGGACATCGATCGCCTCGATTTTAGCCGTGTCGCGATCGCTAGCCGTAGCCGGTACGGTAGATTCACCAATCCGCAGCCCCCAGAGGCTAAACCGCTCGACATCGCCCACCTGCACCGGGCGATCGAGGGTGGTCGTCAGCGCATTCGCCACCAGCGGCGACAGATCTTCGTCGATAAAGACCAGCAGCCAGCGCGCCCCGGCCGCCAGCCCCACCAAGGTGACAATGCCAACGCCCAGCCCCACACGCCGCCAGCCCCGTCGTCGCGATCGCCGACGGGGAGCAGGTGGCTGTGGTTCCTGCTCTGGATTCGGCGTCCCTGGGTTAGGAGCGTTAGTCATCTCGCCTCACATCTACGTTATGGGGTCAGCGTTATGGGGTCAGCACTAGGTACTAAGAACTGCTGATTGCTAAAAGCAGGCATTAATCACGGCGATGGTTTTGATCTCAGAGAGAACGGGGCCAAGTCTGCAAAACCTCTAAAAGGCTACAGTAGTTTTCCTGAAACTTTCAAGCAATTGGATAGCGGGATCAGCTCAGAAGTTCCTGCCCGATCGCGATCGCCCCACTGCGCGGCCGCTGATTACCCATCCCGATTACCATAGACAAGGAGATTCCAGTGTTTGGGCGTTGATTTGGGTAAAAAGCCGATGCGTGTGTTCGTTTTACTATTTAATGTTGGCACCGAAGACGAGGGAATCCATTCCATCCGGCTCAAAGAAGAGCGGCGTAACGTTGTGCTGATGTTTGAATCAGAAGATGACGCAACCCGGTTTGGGCTGCTGCTGGAGGCGCAAGACTTCCAGACGCCGCTGGTGGAAGGGATCGACTCTGAAGAGGTGGAAGAGTTTTGTGAGGGGGCGGGCTATGAGTGCGTGCTCGTGCCCGAGGGCACCCTGGCTGTGCCGCCCGAAGCCAATGCCAGCAAAACAGACTTAGAAATAGAGCGCGAGCAGACCGATCCGGCCGATGCAGGCGACACATCTGAGGACGAAGACGCAGAGTTTTCGCTGCCCGACCTCGATGTGATCCGCAAGCGTCTCGAAGGGCTGCTGTAACAGCGCTGTGGGAATTTTCAGTCTATTTTTTAAGTCTATTTTTGCAATCTATTTATGGATGGGAATCAGGTGAACGATGGGCCGCCCTTGACCGAACGGGGACATCTGCTGACCGAGCAGGCCAACCCCCACAGCCAAACCCTCGACCAGATGAGCGCGCTGCAAATCGTCGATCTGTTTAACCAAGAAGACGCCAAGGCGATCGCTGCTATCGCCCAGGCCCGAGAACCCTTGGCCCTGCTGATCGATCGCACCGCTGAGCAGCTGAGGCAGGGCGGACGGTTGTTTTATATCGGGGCCGGCACCAGCGGCCGCCTGGGCGTGCTCGATGCGGCCGAGTGCCCACCCACATTTTGCAGCCCGCCGGAGATGGTGCAGGGGATTTTGGCGGGGGGCGCGAGCGCCCTGGTGCGCAGCTCTGAAGGGCTAGAAGATCTCAGCGACGACGGGGCCGCCGCCATGGCCGAGCATCAGATTGGCCCCTTAGATGTGGTGGTTGGCATCACTGCCGGGGGCACGACGCCCTACGTCCACGGGGCGATCGCAGCAGCGCGACAGCGGGGCGCGACCACGGGCTTTATTGCCTGTGTGCCCGCAGAGCAGGTCAGCGCAGCCGTCGATATCGACATTCGCCTGCTGGTCGGGCCCGAG